>CAMVHY010000039.1 GCA_947167415.1 uncultured Clostridia bacterium | reverse complement strand
ATTTTAACATTAAAAACTTTTGTCGTCAATTTTTTTTTTTGATTTTAATTTTTTTATTAAAAATAGCCAACTGATTCTTTATACATAAAAATTTTTTCTCCGCAAAAAATAAATCATGAGCTTATTTTTTATTTTTTAATCATCGCCGTCTGCATAAACAAATTGATTTTGTCAATTAAGTTTGATAAATTACTTGCTGTTAAATAACGGGGAGGTGAAAATTTTTGATGAAAAAGAAAATTTATGTGCCTTTTATCTTGTTTTTTGTAATATTTTTAACTGCGTGTAGCCAAACAGAAAATGAAAATTCAAAAACTCCAAACGAAAACGTAACATCTGAAAGCATAACAACAGAAAATATAGAAGATAAAAATTTGGATAATCTTGAAGATAAAATCGACGAAGCACATAAAGCCGCGTCATATTTTTATTTTGACAACACAGGCGATGATTATTACGATAAAAATATTTTTATCAAGGGAAATCGCGCGAATGAAATTTGGTATAAAGTAACGGACGAAAGATTTTCGACTGTCGACGCGGCAAAAAAATATTTGGGCGAGTATTTTTCAGATGAATTGGTTGACACAATTTTAGGCCAAGCGTTTAGAGACGAATGTATAAAAAGTAAATCCGGTGAATTATATATCGTTCCGTGTGTACAGGATACTTTTGAAAGTCGAGTTGAATCAGAAATAAAAGAACAGACCGAAGATAAAGTTATTTATAGCATCGACGTACAATATTTTGACAAAGTAGATGCCGACAGTTATAAAAAAGCTGTTTTCGAGACAGAAAAATATAGTTTTGTCTGCGAAAAAATAAATGGCAAATGGCTGTTTACTAAATTTAGTTACGTTTGGTAAATTTAAATCTTAATGGCAGTTTAATAAAAAAAGTTGTGCCAAATCCTTCTTGGCTTGTCAAACTAATTTCACCTTTATGCATTAAAATAGTTGAACGAGTAATAGCAAGACCCAAGCCCGTGCCGCCGGTTTCTCGGTCACGGGTTTTATCTATGCGATAAAATCGATCAAAAATTTTATTTTGCTCCGCCTCATTTATTCCGATTCCATTGTCTTGTACAGTAAGATAACAAAAATTTTCGTCTGCATTAATATTAATTTTCACTTTACCATTTGGTGGCGTATATTTAATTCCATTGTCAATTAAATTAGAAATTGCGAGCGACAATTTTACTTCGTCCGCTTGTAAAAAAATATTATTGGTCTCATGTGTCAACTCTAACAAAATATTTTTTTTGGCTGCTAACGGTAAAAGCCTTTTAATTATATTTTCTAGCATATTATTAAAATTTACACTCGAAATATTTAACGGCGATCGATTTTTATCTAATTTTACAAGCGTAAGCAAATCATTTACAATATTCGTCATGCGATCAATTTCTGAATTTATATCGCCCAAAAATTCACGATAAATATTAACCGGTAATTCATTTTCATTTAACATCGACTCAGTCAAAACTTTTATTGCACTTAAAGGCGTTTTTAATTCATGAGAAACATTTGAAACAAATTCTTCGCGTGCAATTTCAGTTTGATTTAATTTGTCAGTCATTTTATTAAAAGAAAAAGCTAATTTCGCAAATTCATCTTTATTATCAATTTTAATTCTTTCATTTAAATGCCCGAGCGAAATTTTATTTATAACATCTAAAATTTTTTTTAACGGACTAATGATCAAATGCGAAATAAATAACGCAGAAATAAAAATTATCGCGAAAATAATTCCCATTAAGAAAAATAATTTTTGCTGTATCTGATTTATAATCAAAAAGATTTCTTTTGCCGACGAAATAATTAAAACCGTGCCAATCGCCTCAGAATTTTTATCAAGAATCGGCACACACGTATAAATTTGTTTTGAATTTATTCTTAAGACCGACTGGTCCTTTTTTTTTATTGCGTCAATTACTTCCGGAATAATATAAATTTTTCCCGTCGCAGTCTTATTCGAATCATTTATTACATAATAAAATTTATTTAAAACTAAAATTCTATATGCCCCGTCAAGACTTTTTTTTTCAAGTTCTTCATCAAAAAGATTTGTATTCTTGCCAAAAAAATAATCGCCTTTTGATATATTACGGGCGATAATATTTGCGTCTGTTAATAAATATTTACTCCGGTCGTTTTTAAAATAATTTTTTATCGAGTTAGTAATAAAAAACGAAAAAATTACCAACGGAATAAAACTTATCAGCATATAGCTTAAAATTAATTTAAATCTCAAACTATAAAACCATTTAATTTTATTTCTTAAAATAATAACCTGCCCCCCAACGCGTAAAAATATAAATCGGCTCACTTGGATTCGGCTCGATTTTTTCGCGCAATCTTCTTATATGCACATCAACTGTTCGTGCATCTCCTGGATATTTTTCTCCCCAAACAATTTTTAATAAACTCTCGCGACTATAAATTTTATTTGGATTTCTAACCAAAATTTCTAGCAAAATAAATTCTTTTGCCGGCAATATTTTTTCTATCTTATTTACAAAAACTCGTTTTGAATCTAAATCAATTTCCAAATCGCGTAATTTTAAAACATTCGACTTAAAATTATCAGCCTCAGAATTATTTTTTTTACTCCGACGTAAAATTGCTTTTATTCGCGCTTTTAATTCTAAAATATTAAATGGCTTTGTTAAATAATCATCCGCGCCATAATCTAACCCAATAATTTTATCTATCGGCTCACTTTTTGCAGTCAAAATAATTATTGGCACCAAAGAAAATTCACGACATTGCTGACAAATCTCAAGCCCATCGATTTTTGGCAACATTAAATCTAAAATCAATAAGTCATAATTATTTTTTTTTATTTTCTCAATTGCTTCTTCGCCATCAAAAGCCGTATCAACAATCATATTATCTTGCTCCAAACTAAATTTTATTCCTTTGACAATTAATTTTTCGTCATCAACAATTAAAATTTTATAAGACAAATTAATCTTGCTCCCATAAAAAATATTTAAAAATTCGCTTCCATTCTATCAAAAAATATATTCAAATATAATTTTTATCACAGATTTATCGAGAATACATTTAAATTTTTTTGCTATGCCACAAAATATTATTTTTTTTACTTAAAAAAAAACACCTCCGAAATTTCTCTCAGGGGCAAAATTTTTACATTAAAGCGTTTATAATCAAATAAAATACATTTAAATAAAACGATTTTAATTTTATCTCATATTTTTTGCTCGAATAAATTTACATTTCTGCAACTCACTAATATCTTTAGCACCGCAATAATACATGCCTAACTTTAAGCCACTTGATAGATACTCTATTATTTCTGATAATTTCATATCTCCATATAATTCTTTTGCAGATATGTTTCCTATGAATCTTCTATATCTATCATTTTTGTGCAGCCGTATCCTTTCTTCGTTAATATAACAATTTAAAAACATACTACCTAACATACAAACATCAGCACCAGCTGCAAATGCCTTTGTTAAATCACCTGAATATCTGATTCCGCCATCAGCTATAATCGGAACCCCATATTTGCTGGCTTCATTAACACAATTTAAAAGAGCATTGAGTTGTGGCAAACCAACCCCCGAATTAATATTAATATCAGAATTTGTTGCAGTACCAAGACCAACTTTTATCGCATCAGCACCGGCTAAAATTAATTCGTGAACTGCATCTGGAGTTACGACATTTCCTACTATTAACTGCAAATTCTTAAAACTATTTTTTACCTCTCTGACTTTATTTATAAATTTATCACTATAGCTATACTTATAATTACTTTCCAAAACTATTGCATCAACATGTGATTCCATTAATTTCTCGCATCTAAACAAAGTTTCATCACCGCATAAAACCATTGCAGCTACTAATAACCTTCCGTTTTTATCATGTGCAGCATTTGGATATTTAATAGCTTTTTCTATATCTTTAATCGTGATTAAGCCTTTTAAATTGCCTTCATCATCCACTAACGGCAATTTTTCTATTTTATATTTAGCCAAAATTTTTTTAGCTTCTCCTAAACTAGTTCTTTCAGGTGCAGTTATTAAATTTTCGCTCGTCATTAATTCATAAATTTTTCGTTCATAATTATTTTCAAACTTGATATCACGATTAGTAATAATTCCGACAAGTTTTTTGCCTTCACAAATCGGCACGCCAGAAATTTTATATCGTCCCATTAACTCCAATGCTTCGCGTATATAATTATTCGGTGACAAATAAAATGGATCACTAATAACTCCATGTTGCGATCTTTTCACTTTATCTACTTCTAACGCCTGTAATTCTACTGGCATATTACAATGTATTACACCAATTCCCCCTTGTCTTGCAATCGCTATAGCCATTTCTGATTCAGTAATTGTTTGCAACTCGGCGTTTGTTGGTGCGCTTATTAATGGCATGTTTACAACTATTTCTTTTGTCAAGTAACTTTTTAAACTTATATCATCAAAACCTACACTGATTTTGTTTGGTATGACCAAAACATCACTAAAATTTAATCCTTCTCCTATAATACGATCATATTTTTTACCCAATATTAAACCCTCCACAAATTAAATTATTTTTAATATATCACTCACAGCAATTATAACTGCAAATATTACTAACATAACAAAACCTATAAAGTGTATCAAACCTTCTTTCTCTTGATTAATTTTTTTATGTCTTACTGCCTCAATCAACAAAAAAAATAATCTTCCACCATCTAAAGCAGGTAATGGCAATAAATTAAAAATTCCTATGTTCGCACTTAAAATAGCCGTAAAATTTGCCATCTCTGCTATTCTATAAATTATTCTTTGTTTAACAGCACCATTATACACATCACCTATTATTTTTACAATTCCAATCGGTCCCGCCATATCCCGAATAGATAGCTTTAAAAAAATTAATCTAAATAATCCCACAAAAGCTAATCTTATATAAAACACAATCAAAAAAAACGCATTATAAAAAGCTTCAACGACATTAATTTTTTTATAGCCATTAAAATTACTCAATATCCCTGTCAAATAATCTTTCTCGAATCCCAAAATATAATTTTTATTTTTTGCTTTTGGCAAATCAATATTAAAATTCAATAATTTATTTCCACGTTTTACGATTAAATTAATCTTTTCTTCACTCTTTTTTAAATCCGACAAATAAAAATTCAAATCCTGCACTATATTTATTTTTTGCCCATTTATTTTATAAATATAATCTCCAGCTAACACACCTGCTTTATATACAGGCGAATCAATTAAAACTTTTTTTACTCTCGGAATTTCCGTTCCACCAAATACACTCAAACAAAAAAAAATTATAAACGCCAATAAAAAATTCATTCCTGCGCCGGCAATAATAACTTTCATTCTTTGCCAAACAGTTTTATTCCCAAAAGCTTTTTCACTATCACTTTCGCCGTCTTCGCCTAACATTTGACAAAATCCACCCAACGGCAAAATCCTTAGTGAATAAACCGTCTCACCAATTTTCTTACTCAAAATCTTTGGTCCCATTCCAATAGCAAATTCTTCTACTGTTATATTATTTTTTTTTGCCAATAAAAAATGTCCAAACTCATGTACTAAAACTATCAAACCAAAAATAATTATTGCCCACAAAATAGCCAATTCCTTACACCTCAAAAATTTTTTTTAACATACACTACATCCATAATCTAAAAATTAACCAAATAAATTAATTCTCTGCATGAAATATAAAAAAATATAAACAACAGGTCCTGTAAATAAAACACTGTCAAATCTATCTAAAAAACCACCATGACCAGGAAATATTTTCCCGTAGTCTTTTAAATTATTATATCTTTTTATTGCCGATGCCGCTAAATCACCGAGTTGTGCCAAAACAGAACCAACAAAACAGATTATAACACATGCCAATAAAAAATTATTATGCTTAATTTTATAAAAATATGATATAAAAAACGCGTAAACAAAACCTAAAAGCGTTGCTCCTAAACTTCCTCCGATTGCTCCCTCAACAGTTTTTTTCGGACTTAATCCCGGTATTAATTTTTTTCTGCCAAATATTTTTCCAAAAAAATATGCACATGTATCACAACCCCACGCCGAAATAAATATCAGCCATGTAAAAAACTCGCCATAAATTTGCTTTCTTACTAAAATTATAAACGACAGCAAAAAACTAACATAAAAAAAACCAAACAACATTATCATGCAGTCTATAATATTTATTTTTTTATAATCAAAAACCAGAAAAATCAACGCGATTATTATAAACGCACTCGAAACTATAATAAATTTCTTAAACGTAAAATCATTTAATATAAAAATATAAGCTCCTGACAATAAATAACCTAAAATATTTATTCTTAACTTATTTTTTGACATCGCGCTATAAATTTCATTCAAACCAATCATTGCACAAATAAAAACTGCCACTTGTAAAATTAATCCACCCTTGTGAATTAAAAAAAATACCAATGGTAAACCAAACAACGCTGTCAAAATTCTTTTTAACACAAAACCATCTCTCTTTAAAAAAATCAATTTCCACCGAATCTTCTTTTCCTACTCGAAAATTCTTTTATTGCTTCCAATAAATCATTTTTATTAAAATCCGGCCATAATTTATTACAAAAATATAATTCCGAATAAGCTATTTGCCACAACAAAAAATTACTTAATCTTTTTTCTCCACCTGTTCTTATTAATAAATCCGGATCAATTATTTCTTTCGTATCCAAAAATTTTTTAAATATCATCTCATCAATATCATCTACAAAAATTTCTTTTCTTATAACTTTATCACAAATTTTTTTTATCGCTCTCAAAATTTCATTCTGCCCTCCATAATTTAACGCAATAATAAAATTTAAACCCATATTTTTTTCGCTTAATTTCTCCAGCTCAAAAATTTTTTTTCTTAAACTCTCTTTCAATCCAAAAATATTGCCTATAAATCTTATTCTATAATTTTTTTTATCCAGTTTTTTAATATATTTATCTAAATAATAATCCATTAAATCCATCAAATCTTCTACTTCATTTTTATTTCTTTTCCAATTTTCTGTCGAAAACGCATAAACCGTTAAATACTTTATTCCTAATTCATTGGCATCATTTAAAATTTTTTCAAGATTTTCAGCACCTGCCTGATGTCCCGATTTTATATTCAAAAATTTTTTTTTTGCCCACCGTCGATTTCCGTCCATTATTATTGCAATGTGTTCAGGAATCTTTAACTCATCCAACTTTTTTCACTCCAAAATTTTTCTTATAATCATAACAAAAAATACTGACTCCAAATTATTTTTACAAATTTATAAATCATATATCCTACACACGTTTATTACATCTAAATCTTAATTTGTTGACGTGTTCATTTTTTTTATTTAGCTACAAAAAATATTTTTCTATCAAAAAAAGCGCTCCGAAAAATAAATTTTCGCAGCGTACTTAATTTAAATACATATAAAAAATTCTTTTTACTAGATTTACACAATATATTTTTTTAAACCGGGAATATTATTTAAAATTCCAGAAATCATAAACGAAACAATAAATACCAAGACGCCTATTAAAACAACCGAAAAAATAGGATTAAAAGACAGACTATTTAAGCCAAAAAAAATGTCTAATTTTTCAATTACAAACGCATGAACTAAATAAGCTCCGAAACTATATTTCGATAACTTAACAACAACCGCATTTAATTTCTTTACATTATATTTTTTATATTTAAACCATATATACACAGCAACAC
This sequence comes from uncultured Clostridia bacterium, assembly GCA_947167415.1. GTDB lineage: Bacteria > Bacillota > Clostridia > Lachnospirales > CAMVHY01 > CAMVHY01. Next base: position 1,203 of record CAMVHY010000039.1, on the reverse strand, counting down.
TTTCAAATAAAACATTTACTCGCCACGGTCCATAATAATTTTCAAGCGCAATTTGTGCCTTAACAGAAACTATCCAACTTAAATATACAGTTAAAAAAAAACATAATACGCCCATTATATAAATAATCATTCTTGTTTTTTTATTAAGCTCCGTTTTATCTAAATAATTCCCTAAAATAAAATAAGGCACAAATCCAGCAACAACATTATTCATGTACATAAAAGACATATTGCAATTTATTTTGGAAACTGCCTTAATCATGTAATTTGCACCAAAATCGTTGACTAGCGTAACAACTTGTGGCAAAAAAAACGCAAACAAAAATGCTATTAATAAATAATATCTCGATATATTTTTGTTATTAGCAACTAATTTTATAAAAGGCACACAAATATATAAACCGATTATCATTAAAATAAACCACATATGATAATGCCCCGTAATAAATTCCGAATACACAGAAATAAAATTTTTTTCTTTAATATCAACCAACGCATAAAAACAAGACCAAAACAAAAAAGCGATTATTAAGCGCAGGATATACTTAAAATATAATTTTTTAATCAGAATTTCTTTACTCAAAAATAAGTTTCCGCTTATCATTACAAAAATTGGTACACACCATCTTAAAATTCCATCAAAAAAATTAAATATTTGCCAAGTGAAACTATTTACATTTATATAAGCCCAGTTTTGACTTGCTACATGTAACATTATCATCGCAAAAATTGCAAACACTCTTAAGTAATCTAAATAAATTTTTCTGTCTGGCAAAATTATTTTTTCTCGTCCTTCACTCATTATTTTAAAATCAACCTCTTAGTTATTTTTTTGTTTAATGGATAAATATTAATAAAAACAGCTGACATTGTCTTTTGGATTTATTATAGTAACATATGAATGGTTTGTTTTTTGTTTTTTTGTTGATACAAGGGAGGCAAAAAATTATGGAAAATAAAAATATTGCAAGTGATGGTATTGATTGGGGTGCTTATGATTCATTTAAATGCCATCGTCAAAGTGTTAAATAACTAAAAGAAAGATCTGAAAAAAACAATTTATCGAATTAATTTTTTTGTTTAATGAATAAATGTTAATAAAAACAGTTGACATTGTCTTTTGGATTTATTATAATAACATATGAATAGTTTGTTTTTTGTTTTTTTGTTGATACAAGGGAGGCAAAAAATTATGGAAAATAA
>CAMVHY010000038.1 GCA_947167415.1 uncultured Clostridia bacterium | reverse complement strand
GGAGCAAAAGGCGGATATATTTTAAATTGTGAGCCGGAAAAATTTACGATCGGGGATATATTAAAAATTTTAGAAAACGGTATGTATTTTACGGATTGTCTTAAGAAAAAATTTAATCGGGCAAAGAAAATAAATAATATCAAGGCGTGCAAAGATAATTGTGCTTGTAAAAAGTGTCATGTAAAAAGTATTTGGTGTAAAATGTATAAGAATATGATAGATTTTGCTAATGAGTTTAAATTAAGTGATTTAGTTTGTGATGATAAAAATGTTTGTCAGGAGGAAGATGTTTCGTGAATGAAAAAGAAATAATTTATTTTGATAACGCAGCAACGACAAGATTAGATGATGAAGTTTTAAAGGAAATGCTACCGTATTTAAAAGATTATTATGGAAATCCATCGAGTATTTATAAATTAGCTCAAAAAAATAAAAATGCGATTGAGCGTGCAAGACAGGATATTGCGGATATATTTAATTGTCGAGCATCAGAAATTTATTTTACGAGTGGAGGAACAGAGTCTGATAATTGGGCAATAAAATCGATTGCTGAAGCTTATAAATCAAAAGGAAAGCATATTATTACGAGTGAAATAGAACATCATGCGGTTTTAAATTCTTGTAAATATCTTGAGTCGCAAGGTTTTAGAGTAAGTTACTTAAAAGTTGATAAAAATGGCTTGATAGATGAAAATGAGTTAAAAAAAAATATTTGTGATGATACGATTTTAGTTTCTATCATGTTTGCGAATAATGAAATTGGGACGATTCAGGATATTAAAAAATTAGCTGAGATTGCGCACGAAAAAAATATTTTATTTCATACGGATACAGTGCAAGCAGTTGGATATATAAAAATTGATTTAAAAGATTTAGGCGTGGACGCAATGTCGATTTCTGCTCATAAATTTTATGGGCCAAAAGGAATTGGTGCGCTTTATTTAAATAAAAAAATTAAAGTTTTGTCTTATTTGCACGGTGGCGCACAAGAATTTTCTAAACGAGCTGGGACAGAAAATGTTGCCGGAATAGTTGGAATGGCAAAGGCGCTGGAATTAGCTTATAATAATCTCGAAAAAAATAATTTATATGTTAAAGATTTGCGAGATAAAATTATTGATGGGGTATTAAATAATATTTCACATGTAAAATTAAATGGTGATCGTGAAAAAAGGCTGGCGAATAATATAAATTTTTCTTTTGAGTTTATAGAAGGTGAATCGCTTTTATTAATGCTTGATGCAAAAAATATTTTTGCTTCGAGCGGATCGGCGTGCACGTCAGGTTCGTTAGATCCGTCGCATGTTTTATTGGCGATTGGATTGCCACATGAACTCGCACATGGATCGTTGCGAATAACTCTTGGGAAACATAATACACAAAAAGAAATAGATTATTTTTTAAATGTATTGCCGGATATAGTAAAAAAATTGCGTGACATGTCGCCGTTATATGAAGAATATTTGAGTAAAAAATAATTTATGGGGTGATAAATCATGAATTATAGCGAAAAAGTTATGGAGCATTTTAATAATCCGAGAAATGTCGGAGAAATTGTTGATGCTGACGGTGTCGGAATTGTTGGAAATAAAAAATGTGGCGATATTATGAAAATGTATTTAAAAATAAGAAATAATGTTATCGAAGATGCGAAATTTAAAACTTTTGGATGTGGAGCAGCAATTGCAACGAGTAGCATGGCAACGGAATTAATTAAAGGGAAAAAAATAAGCGAGGCATTAAAAATTACTAATAAAACGGTAATGGAAGCTTTAGATGGATTGCCACCGGTGAAAGTCCATTGTTCGTGTCTTGCAGAACAAGCTGTTCATGCTGCACTTTTTGATTATGCGCAAAAAAATAATTTGGAAATAAAAGGTTTAAAAGTGCCTAAAGATACGAAAGAAGAAAATTGTTGTGCTGAAGAAGATGGAAATAATTGCTCGTGTTCGAATTAGATTTTTCTTGTTGGTTAGTTTAAGTTTTTTAAAGTAGATCTCGTGAAAAATAAAAATTTTTGCGAGGTCTTTTTTTTATATAATCTCTGTTTTGATTATGTAAGTTTTATTTAGATTCCGTGATTATTTTATAATTAAATTTAAAAGAATTTATGTGGTGATAGTTTATATGCCAGGAGAATCAAAAACCCGGTCTAATAAATTTTTGTTTTGGATGATTTTATTTTTTTTAGCCAGTTTATTTTCATGGATAATATTTAAATATCAAAATCCATCTACAAAAAGATTGCCGGATTGTTATCGTTCAAAAACAAAAAAATCATTAGATGATAACTTATCTGTTACGCAAAAAAATATTATTGATGGAGCATTAAAATATATTGCGACAAAGCCAAAATATAAAAGCAAATATTATCAAACTGGATATTCAAATGATAAATACGGTGTGTGTACAGATGTTGTTGCAAATGCTTTAAAAAATGCTGGATATGATCTTATGTATTTAGTAAATCAAGACATTAAAAAAAATCCTGATGATTATAACATTAAAACTCCGGATATAAATATAGATTTTCGGCGAGTAAGAAATTTAAAAATATATTTTGATCATACGGCAATAAAATTATCGAATGATATTAAAAAATTTATGGATTGGCAGGGCGGTGACATTGTAATATTTAAAAATCATATTGCTATTATTTCGGATAGAAGGAATAAAAATGGAATTCCATATGTTATTCATCATTGTCCGTGGCAATTTCGATATGAAGAAAATATTTTGGAACGCAGAAAAGATATAATCGGACATTATCGAATAATCAATTAGACAAAAAAGTTTTGTATAAGAATAATTTTGGCTGGTGAAAGCAAAAAAAATCTGTTATTTCAACAAAATGAGAAAAATTGTTTGTATTGGAGTTAAATTTCTTGATTTAATTGTTTTTCGATGAACAAAAATATTTTATTTCTTGACAAATAAAAAAATATGTTATAATATTATATTGTAGAAGAAAAATTTATTTATGGAGTAAAAAAATGAACGAAATTAATATCGATACCAGTAAAAATAATTATTTTTATTATAAAGATCCATTTAATGATTTGGTTGGCAAAAATAAAATTTTTAAAGAATCTGAAGATGGTGGTTTGGTTTTAATTGATAATTTTCAAGGAATATCTGAATCGCAAAATAAAATTATCAGTGCAATTAGTGAATTTTATAAATGCCTACATAAGAAACACAAAACAGTAACTTACGAAGATCTCTGCTTTATCAACAAAGAGTTGTTCGAAAAATTCAAGCCGCTTCAAACTTTTGTTTTTCGTGAAAATAATTGGTCTCAAAATGGTTTATCCATAAAAAATGGAGAAGATATTAATCCGATCGAAAATAAAATTAATTATTGGACTGATTTTAGAAAAGAATGGTATTACTGGTTATTCTTGATTTTTATATTTGGTGAATTGAGATTGTATTTTTTGAAAAAACAATTGCCGGATCATCAAGATAATAATAAGTTGGATGGTGTTCTTAATAATTTTTTTCATAAGCTTAAACCTTTAAGATGTTTTTATAATACAATGGATATGTTGGCACCAAAAGATTTTAGAGCGGAAAATATCTCTGTTAATGAGTTGCTATTAAATCGTAAAGATATTTTTAAGTTTAAGATTATTACTCCACAAAAAAATGGAATAATAGAGAAAGGTACGGTTAATTCTGTTTGTCAAACTAAATTTGATGGCAAGAACTATCGTTATAAAAAAATGAATGTGTTCGAAGAAGTTCCACATATAAGCGCAGATGATAAAGAAAACGCTAAAAAATTAACAAACAGACAAAAGCAAAATTTAATTATGGGGAATTATTTTGGAGCAAAAGAAAATGATTTGGTGATAGTCGATCCAATTTTTAGACAGTTAGCTATGCCAATTATTTCAGAACATTTTGGTTTTGAAAATATAATTCCGACGGAAATTGGTTTTTTAGATAAAGGAAATGATTTAGAACCTGTTTGTTTAATGGAAGAAGCAAAGGGAAAAATTGGTCATAAGGTTTTTCTATACAACGGTAAAGCATCGACAACAAGAAAAATCGATTTTGAGAAAGATGATAAAGATAAAACAGCTTATATTAGCTTCATTGAGGAAAGCATGGCAAAAGCGCTGGCCAATTGGTATGATGTTGAATTAATTGATGCAAGTAATCCAGATTTACAAATAGAAGCGTTAAAGTTAGCAATAGTTGATTGTATCGGGTTGATTCTGGATCGAACTTCAGAAAATCTATTTTTCGACAACACACAAAATGTTAGCTTTAAATTTATTGGAATTGATAACGATTGGGTTGGCTCTCTTACACCAAATCAGTGGTATGAAAATAATCTGCTTGAATTTTTTAAAGCAAAAGTCCCGTTTATTACAAGTAATCTTAAAAATGAAGTACTAGGCAAATTAAATGATACGAATGGAATAAAAAAATTGATGGCTAAACTCGAAGGAAAAATAAATCGTGGCCCCGGTGGGGAGAAAGTTATGCAAGCACTTCAAGAAAGGATTAATAGTTTTAAATATTATATTGATAAAGAATGTAAGGTAATTGATGAGTTAAATAGCAAGACAGCAAAAACTTTTATTGAATCGCATCGGAATCGTACTAAGAACAATCCAATTTCAGCACTAAATCACTGGACACATCATAGATGTCACCCTGAGAAAATATCTAAAAAATTACCAGGAATAGAAAAAAAAATAATGAATGCCCGTCGCGATAATAAAGTACTAGTACCTGAGAAATTACTAGAACCTAAGATGGATATGACAGGAAATAATAGTTATATCAATATCAAATGAGATATTTTTGTCAGACCGCTTTTTTATGTAATAAGAAAAAAATTTTACTTGCCAAAAAAATTTATTGCTCAAAAAAAATTAATAAAAAAATAGTAAAATAAATGTTAAAAAGCATAGGAGATTATCTAGAATGATAAAATTTGAAGGCATAAGTTATATTTATAATCAAGGATTGAGTTGTGAAAAGAAAGCTTTAGATAATATAAATATAGAAATTGATGAAAATAAAATCATTGGTTTGATAGGAAAAAGCGGTTCAGGAAAGAGTACCTTTGTTCAACTTTTTAATAAATTATTGAAGCCGACCAGTGGAAAAATTTTTATTGATAAAAAAAAAATTGGTTTGGTTTTTCAGTATGCAGAAAATCAAATTTTTGAAATGACAGTCGAAGAAGAAATTGGTTTTGGTATAAGAAAATATGCATCAGAGAAAAAAATAAAAAAGATATTAGAAGTTTTGGATTTGGTTGGGCTTGATAAAAGTTATTTAAAAAAAAATCCGTTTGAATTATCAGGAGGCGAAAAAAGAAAAGTTGCTACAGCTGGAATTTTAGTTTTGGAGCCCGAAATTTTAATTTTAGATGAGCCGACAGTTGGTCTTGATTTAAAATCGCAAAAAGAAATTTTGGAGAATATAAAAAATCTTAAACAAAAGTTTAATATGACTGTTATAATTGTTTCGCATGATATGAATGTGATCAGTGAGTTTTGTGATAAAGTTGTATTTTTGCGCGATGGAAAAATAATTTTTTATGGTGATACATACAAAGTTTTTGATTTAAATGATTTTGATTTGGAATTGCCTTGGACTAAAAAGTTGGCAAAAAAATTGGTTAAAAAAAATTTTTTTGTGCCGGAAAATATAATTTTATTTAATGATTTGGTTGAGTATATTGCAAAAAAAATTAGGGAGAAAGAAAATTGAATGTAGGAAAATTTTATAATGTAAAATCTGTAATTCATGATATTAGTGCCGAATTAAAATTTTTATTTTTAGTTTTATTTTCGATTGAAATATTTTTTATAAATAAATTTTGGGTCTATATGATAATTTTATTTTTGATTTTGTTTTTAATTAAATTATCGCGTGTGCCGTTTAAATTATTTTTTGGGAACGTAAAAATCGTTTTACCGATGATTTTATTAACGTCCGGATTAAATATTTTTTTTATAAGACAAGGCAATGTGGTATTAAAATTTTTTTTTGTGAGAATAACTGATTATGCTTTAAATTTAATTTTAACGATGATGTGTAGGATTATTACGTTATTATTTTTTTCGTTATTAATTATGTTTACGACGTCGGTTAATAAATTAAGTCAAGCAGTAATTTATATTTTCATGCCGTTAAAAAATTTTTTGCCCGTAAATGAAATAGCAATGATTTTAAATATCGCGCTAAGATTTATTCCTGTTTTGAGTAATGAATTTGATTTAATATTAAAAGCTCAAAAATCCAGACAAATAGATTTTGACGACAAAAATATTTTTTCCAAAGTAAAAAATTATGTATCGGTTTTAATTCCCGTTTTTATTTTATCTTTTAGGCGTGCGGATGATTTAGCTTTGGCAATGGAATCACGTTGTTATAATCCGGACAATAATAAAAAAAAAGTTTTGAAAAAGATAAAATTTGAACGAGTTGATTTTTATGCTTTAATTTTTATTTTTGTTGTGCATGTTTTAATTTTTTTCTTGATAATCTCTGGTTAAAGTAATTTTATTTGTATCTTCTAAATTTAAGTCGTTCTCATTTTTTTCAATATATTTATTTAAAGGAATGGTATTTGTTTTAGTTTTTTGAGGTTTAATATCAATGTCATTCTCATTTTTGCCGTAGCAAAACTTGATAATCAAACAAATAACACTTAAGATTAAAAAAGTTAGTGCTGCAATAAAAAAATATGTATAAACAAAAATTAATAAAGAGAAAATGATTGTCAGTCCTGAAAATATATACACAAAAAAATTTATATAGCTAGATTGTTGCACGGGCGTTTGTTGAAAATTATTTTCAGTTTTAATTTGTAATGCTACTTCGTTTTCGCTTACATCATATTCCAATAATTTATCCGGTAAAAAATATTCATTCTCAAATTCGGATCGATAATCGTTCGCATCCATATTATTTTTTTGCATGTCATTTGATTGGGATTTATATTTTTTACACGCTTTAAAAATTTCATTTTTAATTTTATCTTCAATTTGATTTTGATTTAAATATTCTCTAAAAGCATTTTCAAAGCCAATTATATTTAAACAACGCAAAATAACAGCTAATCTCTTGCCTATCATTTCCGATTGATTCGACAACATATTTTTATATTCTTGGTCATATGTTCTTTTACCATTTTTAATTTCTACAATGGTTTCACAATCCAAAAATAAAATCATTTGCTCTATAAATTTTTTGGCACCAACTTTTAAATAAAACTCGTCAAAAGCATTTGGATTGTTTTTTATTATATAAGAACAAACTGTTCTAAATTTATCAAGAGATTTACAAAAACATGATTTAAAATTACAAGCCTTGTCACTGTAAAAAAAATATTCTTCCAGTTCGTTCGTCGAATTTAAATAATCCACAAAAATATCTACAAAATCATCAAAGGATCCCCGTTGAAATGCTCTATCAACGAAAGGCATTATACTCTCTTCAAGTGTCCATCCGTTATTTTCAACACTTTCAATTCTGTTCATCGAGTTATACATTAGGCATTTAACATAGCGTACAAAAATATTACTTAAAATTGGATCGCTTGTGTATGGACAAGAGGGTACACAATTAACTTGTTGTGTACCATAAACAATCTTACTTAAATAATTATTTTGCCTATTGAAAACTAACATTCCAGACCACGAAGAATACATCGACTTTGCTCCTGGAACAAATTTTGTTTTGTCAACTAAAAAAGCCTTTCTGCGCTCAACCATCAAGTCGTTTTTACAATAATCAGCTATTTTTTCCTTGATTGTTAAATTATTATTTTTTCCGATGTCAAAACTCATGTATCTCAAAGCTAAAATATCCAGAATAATCATATGTTTTAACATTGTGATTATCGAATTTTTTTCGTCTATTGTTTTTCCGACCATACACTCAAATTTATGACCTTTTTCACAGTAACCGCGCAAAACATCAATTCGAGGAATAGCACTTTCATCTATTGCTTTATTAAAAATCCAATCGTGCCCGTCAGAATAACAATCGGATTCTTGTTTTTTTTGTATTGCTTTAGATTTTTCTTCTAAAAAAGAAAGGCATAGATTATTAATCCTTTCTCCTCCGGGTTCACTAAAATAATCTTGTTTGTAATCGTAATTGTTTGTCTCCACTGTTAAATTGTACTCATCAGAATAACAATCGGGTTCTTGTTTTTTTTGTGTTGCTTTAGATTTTTCTTCTAAAAAAGAAAAGTGTACATCATCAATCTTTTTTCCTGATTCACTGACACAATCTTGTCCGTAATCGTTCAACTCCGCTTCAAACTCGTTAATATCCATAAAATGACTATTTTTCCCTTCTATTATCCATACACTATCACGCCGGCGTTTTTTTCCGTAAATACCTTTTTTCAAAAAATAAAAATACATATCATCTATTTCTTTTTCAGATTTACCCTCAAAATTTTCTTTATAATCGTATTCCGCCAATTCATTCGCCAACTCAATAATATTTTTTGGATCGTTAATAAATTTATCTAGCTCATCAAAATTATTTTCAATCGCAATATTTTCTTGCATTTATTCATCCGCATCCTATTTTTTATTTATGTAGGAATAGTATACAAGATTTTATTTGAATTTCCAAATGTATGTATATAGAAATATCACCTAAATTTTATTCGATGATATCACTTTTTTTATTTTAGTTAGCGTCTACACGAGAAGAAATAAAATAAAATTAAAATAACATAGAAATACAACGAAGAAAGATATAAGCAACAAAGACATCAAAAATTCTAGTATAATGAGTAGCGACAGCATGACAACATTAGAAGTATTTTAAATAATATTACACAATTGATAAGATTTTCGATCATAGTTACACTGACAAATATGATTGTGTTTTGTTGGAATAACTGGTTCTATATTTTATTTGTTAAGATAAAATAAAATTTCGTTTGCCCTTATTGTTCTTTTAATAAAAAAAGACATGT
>CAMVHY010000037.1 GCA_947167415.1 uncultured Clostridia bacterium | reverse complement strand
ATCTTATCACTTTTTCTCTTTGCTCAATATATTTTTATTTTATGTGAACGCTACCAGTGCAATTGGTTTTAAATATTTAGTTTTAAAACTATGATTAAAATGTTTTTTCCAATTGTGTTCACCTTGAAAGAAAAAATGCGTGAGGCTGGAAAAATTTTTTTAAGGAGGTGATTTGATCGATGGAAGAAGATATTCAGGATCAGAATAAAAATTTAGATATTAAAAAGGAACAGAAAGCAAAAAATGACAAAACCAAAATACGATCCGCAATTAGCAAAACGATAATTTGGGGACTTGGAATTATTTTTGCAATCGGAATTTCTGCGGTTGGGTCGTTGAGTGTTTTGGGAATTTTGACTTTGTCTGCAATTTTTACGTCCGCGGCTTTAATGGAGATTTTGCCATGGTTTTTGGTCGGTTTAGGAACAACGATCAGCTTGACATGTCGTAAAGGATTTGTTAAAAATTTTCTCCACACGCTTATAAACCATGATGGTGGTTTTCGTGAATGGCATAGATCTGATGAATATAAAAAAAGACTACTTTATTCGGTATGGTTTTTTATTTGTGCTGTGTCAATTTTGTCGAGTGGATTTGTGAGTTTGTTGTCAAACCTAGTTTCTCTCTGGGTTTATCATCGATGCCAATTAGAAGCTCCAACTTTTGTATATTTATTAGCCGGCAGTATTGGTTTTCTTCCATCTTTAGCAATTGTTGTTTTTGCTTTTCATTTTTCACCTTTAGCGTTTGTTGCGACATCACCAATGCTGGTTTTTACACTTTTAGCAACGGGTGTTCATTTTATCCGCAAGCGCTATCTTAAGCCAGAAGACCCATATAAAGATATTTTGGGGGCAAGCATTGCAAACTTAGAAGAATCTAAAGATATTTTGGAAGAAAGCAACCTAAACTTAGGGGAGAAGACCCGTGGTAGTAAAAACGATTGGATAAAGAAACTATTCCTGTGTGTAGGTAATAGCGAAAAAAATCCTCAAAGCATGGGAAAGAAAAGAGATGGCGAAGACCTCTTCTGATTTAAATTAAGCATTCATTTACATCAAAGCCCTCGTTTTATCGAGGGCTCTTTATTTTTTATGTTTATCGTTAACGATTAATCAACTTGTTTCATTTTCGTTTTCACTGACATTACTATCATCATTTCCTATTTCATTAGCACTATCATTCTGATTTTCGTTTTCGTTTTGATTTTCACTTGTATTTTGATTTTTGTTTTGATTTTCGATTTTTCCTTTGCTTTCGATTTTTTTGGTTCCGATTTTTACTGTACCTTTTGTCGGGCGATAATAACTTGTATTTACCAAAATTTTTTCTTTTTGCACACCATTTTCATACACGATTTTATAAAGTTTATATCTAAAACCTTTTTTTGAATACGATTCAAATTTTTTTGTTCCTTCGGGCAATTCATTTGTATAAACGATTGTTTCTGTCGGAGCCGGAATTGTTTCTACCAATTCATTTTTAAACGTGATTTTTCTATTTTGAGGTCGTGTTTCTTTGCCATAAATATTTACAACCAAATTATTTCCATTAACAACGGTTTCAATTAACAACGGCACGGATTTATTATTTTTAAATTTCAAATCTATATAATCTCCAGCCAAAGTTGCATCAAATCCATAATCAATATATCCGACTTTTAACGAATGATTCCTTCTTTCAACAATTTCTAATTCAGAATATAAAACTGCGTTATACAAAACGGTTGAAACTTGACAAATGCCTCCACCAATTCCATCCGTTAATTTTCCATTAACAATAATTGGTGCGTTTACATACCCATTCTTTATGCTAAACGGTTTTAAATTTTCGTTTAAAGAATAAGTTTCGCCTGGATAAATTACATTATTATTTATTTTTTTTGCCGCATTAATTATGTTTTGGTTTCGATCTATTTTTTTGCCACCAAAAACTGTTTTATACGACCCAATGATATCTCGCGTTTTTTCAAAGTCATTTTTATTATACTTTGGTTTTACGGGCGCAAAAATTAAATTTACATTACCACTTTCTTTTTTGTTTAGCAAATTCATTACGAGCTCAAGATTTTTTTCCAAATCTAATTTTTTTCCATCCGCTCCATCAACCGTTATAAATTTTCCATTTTGTTTATAAAGCGAAGCATTTTTTGGCTTTACATAAACCGCGCTTTCGATTTCATTTAATTTTGATTTAACAAAATCACGATTAATATTATATTCCACATTTAATTTCAGCGGTTTTTTTTTGAGCTTCACAATTTTTTCATATCGTTTTATAAAATTTCCTTCACGCGCATAATTATAAGCTTCATTAACAATTTTTTTTATTTCATAAGTCGCATTAAAATCTTTGAAACTAAAATCATATTCTTTTTCTTGCACTCGGTCATGCAATTTAATTATTTTTTTGTTAAGTGGTTCTTGTAAAACGGAATTTATTTTTTTGATAGCCTCATCTTTTTTTAAATCGCCAATATCAATTTCATTAACAAAAATATTTTTATAGATTCTGTCAGTATCAATAACAGAATTTATTTTTCTGTATGAAAAATATCCCGCCGCAAATATTATGCAACACAAAAATAAAATCGAAATCAAAATAAATTTATATTTTTTTTTAGCTGTTCTTTTTGCCATATGAAATTTAATCTCCTAAATAAAATTTTTTTCTACAAATTATATTTTACTCGCTGGGCAAAATTAATTTACCAAAAAGCAAACGTGTTTTTTAATGTTATAATTTCGTTTGCAGGCATTTGTACAAATAAATTTAAATTTGGAGATGAAAAATTTGATTCAAGTACAAGAATTAACAAAGTGTTACGGCAAAACAAAAGCGGTTGAAAATTTAAATTTTGTCGTAAACAAAAATGAAATCGTAGGATTTTTAGGAGAAAACGGAGCGGGAAAAACAACGACATTAAATATGATTACAAATTATATTTCGCAATCGTCAGGAAAAATAATAATTAATGGCAAAGATATTTGTTGTCAAAAACCAAGCGAAAAAAAAATTATAGGTTATTTACCTGAGAATCCACCGCTTTATTTTGATATGACCGTGCAAGAATATTTAAATTTTGTTTGCGAATTAAAAAAAGCCGATAAAAAAAGTTTGAAGGATATAATCGAAAAACTTGATTTATCAGAGATAAAAAATAAGCTGATAAAAAATATTTCAAAAGGTTGTAAGCAACGTGTTGGATTAGCACAAGCTTTAATTGGAAATCCAGAAATTTTAATTTTGGACGAACCAAATTCTGGACTCGATCCAAAACAAAGAATAAAAATGCGTGACTTAATAAAATCTTTGAAGCAAAATCATACGATTTTAATTAGCTCGCATATTTTGTCTGAAATAAATGAAATTGCTGACAGATTAATTATTATCAACAAAGGAAAAATTGTTGCAGATAATACGCCTAATCAGTTGGCAGAAAATTTAACGCATGGAAAAAAAATTATTGCGCGTTTAAAAGGAAATCGTGAAGAAATTTTGGCAGCGCTTTATGAAAATGATTTTTTAGAGTGTGTTGATTATAAAAAAAATGTTGAAGATGGTTGTATGGATTTAGTTTTTAAAAATAAAAATCCGGAACAAAAAATTGATTTGCGAGAACAAATATTTATGTTTGCGAAAGAAAATAATTTTATTTTGTTGATGTCAAAACCATTTGGCGTTTCATTGGAAGAAATATTTTTAAAAATCACGGACGAAAATGAAATTTCAGAGAATAAAAATCTTCAAAATGAAAATTTAGATTTGGAGGAAGAAAAAAATAATGAGAGCGATCTTTAAAAAAGAATTTTTAAGTTATTTTAGAAATATGACAGGCTATATATTTTTGTCGTTTTTTATTTTTGTGACGGGATTATTTTTTAGTGTGATAAATATTTTTTCTGGTTTATTGGATTATCAATATGTTTTGTCAAATATCTCGATGTTATTTTTAATAATAATTCCATTGTTAACAATGAATTTATTTTCACAGGAAAAACGAAATAAGACAGACCAATTATTATTTACAGCACCTGTTTCGATTTCAAAAATAGCTTTAGGAAAATATTTTGCAAGCTTAAGTTTACTTTTGATCGGTTTGTTAATAACTTTTATTTTTCCTGGAATTTTATTGTTTTTTGTAGAGAATATTAATGATTTTGCTTTCGGAAGAATTTTAAGTAGCTACTTGGGATATTTTTTATTAGGCGGATGTTTTATTGCAGTTGGATTGTTTATTTCAAGTTTGTTTGAAAATCCAATTGTTGTTTCGATTGTAACGTTTGGAACTTTATTTTTATTTTATATTTTGGAGGGGCTGGCTGAAAAATTGCCAAAAGATAAATTTTCATGCGCGCTTTTTGTTGGGTTTTTAATTTTGTGTTTATGTTGGATTTTATATAGGCGAATAGAAAATTTTTTGTTTGCAGGAATATTTTTTTTGGTTTTAATTGGAATTTTAGTGAGTCTTTATTTTTTTATGCCGGATATTTTTGATTCGGGTATTTATAAAATTTTGATTTGGTTTTCGTTGCTATCGCGATTTAATAATTTTAGTAATGGAATTTTAAGTTTGGCCGATATTTTTTATTATCTGTCGTTTATTATTTTTTGTCTGGGAATAAATATAAATATGATTGAAAATAAAAGAAATTAAAATTTTGGTTGGAGGAAAAAATTTTGAACAAAGGATTTAAAATTAAACGCGGTTTCTATTCCGTTTTTTTTATGTTTTTTTTTGTTGCGGTTTTGGTTTTGGCAAATTTAATTATTGAGAATTATGATTTTAAATATGATTTGACAAAAGAAAAATTTTATAGTTTGTCGGAGCAAAGTTTGAAAATAATAAATGATTTAAAAGAGAAAATTAATATTTATGTTTTGTCTGCGCCTGAAGAAAATAATTTTATGGTTAATAAATTGCTGGAAAAATATAAGTCAAAAAATATTAATCTCGAATATAAATCACAGGAAAAAGTTTCGGTTTTTAAAAAAAAATTTGAGAATGGCGGAGAAATTCCTGACGGCAGTATTATTGTTGAGGCAAAAAATAAATTTAAAATAATAAAGCCCGAAGATTTTTTTGAATATGATTTGGATTACACAACTTTTCAGCAGAAATTAAAAGGAATAAATATTGAGCCGGAAATTACAAATGCAATTTATTATGTGACGAATGATTTTTCGCCAAAAATTTATAAATTAATCGGACACGGCGAAGAAGATTTAAATGATATTTATAAAAAGCAAATAGAATTTGCCGGTTATGAGTTAAAAGATTTGGATTTGCTAAACGAAAAAAAAGTTCCAGATGATTGTGAAATATTATTTATAACGACGCCGGAAAAAGATTGGACAGAACAAGAAAAAAATTTGATTGATGATTATTTATCGCAACACAGCGCAATAATTTTTATGGATTTGACAAACCAAAGTTTTGATAATTTAAATGCGCTGACAAAAAAATATGGATTTGAGTTTAGAAATAGTTTGGTGATTGAGAATAGCGGCGAAAATTTTTTGCGCGATTATAAAACTTATTTGATTCCAAATTACACACAAAATGAAATTTGTGATAAATTGCAGGATAAAAAATATAAGTTGTTAATTCCGTTTTGCCAACATGTCTTTATAAATCAGGATGAAAATATAAAAGTTTTGCTTGAGTCGTCAAAAGATTCTTATGCAAAAGTTGACCCAAATTCAAAAAATCCTGAAAAAGAAAAAAATGATTTGTCGGGGCCATTAAATCTCGCAATATGTTATTCGAAAGATAAAACAAAAATAATCGCGGTCGGTTCAAAATATATTTTGGATCCGGAAATTAATAATTTTGTTCGCGGTTCGAATTTGGATTTTTTGATTTCGGCGTTAAATAATTTATGCGCGAATAAAAATAAATCTTTATATGTGCCGCCAAAAAATTATGATAAGAAATATATTTCTTTTACGCACAATCAAGCTATTATAATTTCAGTTACGAGCATAATAATAATTCCCCTGATAATTTTTGTTGCCGGATTGATAATTATTAAAAAAAGACAAAATCAAAGCTAAAACGCAAAAATAAAACGTCGTGAGAAATCACGGCGCTTTTTTTTATCTCAAACCAAAAATAAATTATTGCTGGACATGAGAGTTATCATTTCCCATTTGCGGAACAGGATTTTGTGGATTAATATTTTGCTCTCGCATATTTCTAACTTTTGCCATCAAAGAATTTTTGTTACAAAAATAACCAAAAGACAAAAAATTAATAGCTTGCTTTAAATAATAAAGTGTTTTTGCGCCCCATCCAGGCAATTCAATTATTCGTTGTAATTGCTGCGAATAAATCTGGCGATTAGCTGTTGGAATTTTATTAGTCAACTCGTCAAGAACAAAATAATCTATTTCGATATTTAAATCATTTGTTACCGCATGATTTTGCATTAATACATAAATTGAATCAAAAGTTTTAGTTATATATGGTACTGTATCTAGTTGATCTCTTAATCCAAATATAGTATCAAATAATTGATTAGTTCCAATATGAATTGAAATTGACTTTCCCAATTTGATTAATAAATATTTCACAGTTTCTTCTACAAATATTTTTTTTATCGAAAGCAAATTAATACCTGCTAACTTTTCTTCAATGTGTGAAAAGCGGGAGATAGAGCGATTTTGTCCGGATATTTGTACGGTTTGATCTTCACTTTCAAAAATTTTAGCCTCAGATGGAGATTTTTGACAGTCAACTATAAACCCTTTAATAAGTTTTAAACCACCTTCTTGTCCTGCCAAATCATTTATTTGTTGATTTGATAGATAAAAAATACAGTCCGGTCGCGTTTGCAAGATATGTTTCTTTGCAATTAATGATCGAACACTTAGTTTTTGAATGCTATTTGATAGTAAAACTTTGCTTGCAAAACCACGATCAGATTCAAGTCTTTGTAAAAATTCATTACTATTAAAATCCATAAGATCTAAACAGTTCTCCCCGGCTTCTGCAAATTTATTTTGAGTCAGTTGGTCAAAACTCGAAAACGAACTAAAATTATTAAAACATGTAGCTAAATACGTAAAATCTTCTTTTTTCGTTTTTTTTACTATCTGATCAATAATTTCTTTGTCTATTCTAACTTTCAAATTATGCTGTGCACATTTGCGTATTACACAATAAATATTGACAAAAACCTCACGTATTTTTTTTGTGTAAATAAATTTTTCAGCATTTTCTTGGTTATTATCGTCATTCTTAACATCATCTAACAACTCTTTTAATAATTTATTTATTCGTACGTTTACATCATGCGCTATAAAAACAGAATCAACATTGTTACCGGGAACTATTAAAGGTTTGAAAGTGAACTGTGGGAAATTATCGTCTTGTAAATTATCATTTTCTTTTATTTTTAAAAGCCAGGCTGGTAACTCTTGTGCCGACTCCGGATTTCCAAATTTCATAAATTCATAATTCGGAAGTACTTCAAGCTTTTATATCGTGTCAAAACAATTTATTAAAACTGATTGTTAATTCGTTACTTTCACTTTTTAATACTTTTTCTAAAATTTTTCTATGCTCCGCATTTTCAAATATCTTCCCTACATAATCTTTACTTAAGCAATTTATCGCTCGTACATTCATAAATTCGCCAAAAGTAATAATCGAACCATAAGTCAATTTTTTTATAAAGTTATGATCGTCACGATGAAAAAAACAAGAGTACTTATGCTTCATAAGTTTTCTAATAAAATCAATTTGATTTTTATTTTTATTTGCTACAGCCTGATTAACAATATCTGCATATTCACAATTTCCATCAAGCAAATGGATATCACAAAACGGCAAAATATTTTTTACATAATCTACAAATGATTTATCTAAGCCAGGCAAATCGATTAATTTTGTCAAGGAAGGTTTTAAATATCCAGATTCATCACGTGCAAAAAGTTGAAAAATTAATTTCTCCAAAACATCAACATCAACTTTGGTACAACCTTTATCTATTTCGCGAAAACTTTTAAGCACCTCAGAAAAATTTATATAACATTCGTCCATGGCTGCAAGCACTTGATCAGGAGGCAAACACTTCTTTTTATTCAAATTCTGATACATCTCATCTTTTCTTTCTAAATCTTCCAAAAAAGAATTAAGCAATGTAGCAACAAAAAGATTTTTTGCCTCTGGCGACAGACCTTTGAATTTCTCTGTGCTAAAAAATTTATATTTCGTAACATTGTTTTCTTCTGTTTTTAAATCTAGTGTTTTCACATTGTTTTCGGCCACATCCGCTAAAGTCGGGACCGACTTTTGGATTTGTTGCGCACCGAAAAAATTATTCCTTGCTGTTTTATCAAATCTCAAAAATTCTCCAGAAGATTTGTCATAAATACGCTTACTATGACATATAGTTTTTAGCAATTCAGTAATAAAGTTTGTTCCGTTTTTATCATCTGATTTATAGGCAACTAAATTATTTATTTGTTGAGAAGACAAATTTTCTAAAACTTGAGCACAAATCTGACATTCCTTAAACCAATTTTTATCAAACTCAGCAATAATGCCGTCAGAATCTAAATTTTCTATTACCTTCAAATAAAATTCGAAACCAACATTCTGATCAATGTTGTTGTCAGGGTGCAACATCTCAATAATTTTTTTTATATTATCCTGAAATTTTGTACCTAACCGTTGAAAGCTTGCTAAAGCATCTAAACATTCCAAAACTTTATTTTTATTATAAATATCAAGGTCGTCTGCAAAAAATGCATTTTGAGCCAATTTGTAAATTGCGAAGATATTAGTATAAGCACTTAAATCATCATCAACATTATATTTTTTGATTAAAAAAGAAATACTGTTTAATAAACCACTCAAACTTTGCAAGCTTTGCACTCCGTCGTTTTGATTTGCGACATTGTTACAGATAGTAAATAACTGTTTATACAGCGTATCTGAAGAGTAATTTTTTTGCATTTTCATTTAAATTCGACCATTTATTATCAAAACCGTTATCCCAAAAAGGAGTAATTATATAAAACGGATAACTCTCAATTCCTTGACTTGTTATCGATTCACCAAAATATTTATCTAAATTACATTGTTCCATATCAATGTAATCAAGTTTAATAACACTACAATCTAATTTACAATTTTCTTGTATAAACTCTGTTATATTAAGATAATAATTTTCTGTATCGCATAAATTATTCAACTGG
>CAMVHY010000036.1 GCA_947167415.1 uncultured Clostridia bacterium | reverse complement strand
AAACTCCATTTACTCTCGTTGCTTGAGTTACACTTACCGATCATTAACTGAAGGATACAATCTTGGTTAGCATTTTTCCCCTCTAATGAATTTTTATCCGAATTTGGATGTATTTCCATATAAAAATCCAAGAAGCTTTTAAGATCATCAAAACCTTTAAACATTATTTCCATTATTTTACTTATATGGTAATTCATGTCGTTAAAATTAATTTTACCATCAAAAAGGTCTAAAAATAGTTGTATATGCGTCTGCTTCTTCTCCTCCAATATTGACTTGAAATAATCCTGCCATAATGCTTTATCTTTATACATATAACCCACGTGCAAAAAAATGTAAAAATACTCCACGTTTTTTAATTCATCAGGTACTTTATTTATATAAAAATCGATTATATCTTCTGGTTTTGAAAATAACCTTTCCCACCAATTATAATCCCAAGATTTTTGTAAGCACAGCCATATAAATAAAGATTTACACGGTTCATTATTTTCTTTAATAAAATTAGCCATTTCGTCGTTGTCATATTTTTGTAAACAAACATCTAAATCACGAAACTGGTGATATATCTTCGCAATATATTCCCACTGCTTCTTACTATCTTGAATATTTAAAAACTTTTGATATTGAAATTCAGGCTCTATTTTTTGATAGAAATTAAATAAATCATTTGGAGTTGGGAAAAAATCTTTTATTCGGACTGACGATTCTTTGACTTCACATCTTTTAACTATACTGTCCCGCACAGCTAAAAACTTCCAACGATTATTTTCGTTGATATCAGCATGTTTCTTTATAAAATCAGCTATTGCATCTGTCGAAAAAACCGACAAACAATAAGCCAAATCGTATTTCAGTTGTACTTTTTCACAATTAGAAAAAAAGCTATCAATGCTACTAAAACTATCGGCTGATACTTCTTTTAAAAATTCTGTGTCAGTACCATAAAGTTGACTACAATAATACATTATCATAAATCTTGTTTCTGGCAATACATGTTCATTTGCTATAAACTTTTGCACAGCCTTCTTATAACTTTCCCTGCTACCAATAACAATATCTTCGTCGGTAAGTTTAGGGTACAAATAAAAAGAATTACGTTTATACGAATTAGCAGCCAAAAAATCTAAAGTCATATTACGAAAGCGCACATATTGTGCAATCCAACACTCGTCTTTCAAATCGCTTGAATTCCAAAACTCAGCTTTGAAATGAGAAAATACTTTAAACCAGTCTGAAAAACAGGTGCCACTAGATCTCAGAGCAGAAGCATTTTCTGTCAATTTTAATATATATTCAAAAATGCTTTTATCAGCAGATTTTATCACATCAAGACCAAAAGTATTAATTATCATTTCAGACAGATGTTTAACGTAATGTATGTTTTTAATTTTTTCCTCGTTAAAACGTTCTTTTAGCAATTGAAATATATAATTAAAACAATCTTTTTTTATAAGCTTTTTATTCTTGTCTTGCGAAAAACATAGAGCAATGAAGTGTTTAAAGGTCCACATGTCTAAATAATTACAGGATAATAAATCATTAACGGTTTTTTTAAAAACATCTTCAGTACAATTTTGACTACATACGTAACATCGATAAATATTATATTTGTCACTGAATACTGCTTCTGTGTCTTTTATATCAAATTCAGAGATAAGACTTAAAAAATCTTGCACAGAATTCAAATTATTATTTTCGTATATGGGAAGGAGCACAGCTAGTAATTTACCTTTTGGATCTTTGACTCCAATCTCACTTAAATTTTGTTTTTGATCGTTAATAAATTGTCTCATATCGTCTATGCTAACATCTGTCTTATGATTTTCGACAAAATTAGTCAATGCATTTTGAAATTGTTTAATTTTCTCCAGTTTGGTATTTTTGTCATTGTCATATTCTTTACCAAATAGATATACGTTGATTAATTTTAATTTTTGATTGTACATCAAAATCGATAACATGATATCATCCACCTTCAATTATTTTTTTAAAAAAAACCTGTTTATAATTAATTGTAAAACAAAACTTTTTGTTTGTCAAGAGATAATTTTTTCTTTTTATAAATTTTGTACACATGCAAATTTAAATTTTATTTTTTTACATACCATATCGATATTTTTTTTAATTTGGCTGTTTATAAAAATATTTTTATCACAAAAAAAAGACCTGATTTTTATATCAAGTCTTTTTTGTACCAATTTACATTTTTGCAAATCAAATTTTATTATTTAAATCTAATTCGATTTCATCCTTGCATTTTTTTATCTCACAAATAATTGTGTCCAGTAAGTCGAATTATTTTTTTCATAAAAACCAACTCCGAGCTTTGTAAAATTTTTATTTAAAATATTTGCTCGGTGACCTTGCGAATTCATCCAAGAATTCATAACGGCTTGTGCAGTTTTTTGTCCCTTTGCAATATTTTCTCCGGCAGTTTGATAACTTATATTAAATTTTTTTAGCATATCGAATGGCGATCCATAAGTTGGGGAATTATGATTAAAATAATTTTTTTCACACATATCTTGAGATTTATATCTGGCAACACGTGAGATTTCCCAATCTAATTTTAATTCTGGAATATTATTTTTTCGACGTTCCTGATTTACTAAATTTAATATTGTTTGTTCGATGCTTTTTATTTTTTCATCAGGTAAAGGAATTGTTACTTTGTCGCCGGGATAAATCATATTCGGATTTTTAAATTGATCGTTGGCGCTTATTATTTCTGAGATTCCAACTTGATATTTTTGAGCGATTTTCCAAAGTGTATCCCCAAATTGAACAGTATATTTATCTGTTTTGGCAAAAATATTTTTTCCACTTAATAAAAAAAGTAAAAACAAAGCCGTACATATTTTTTTGATTTTATTTTTTTTGAACAACATTTTTTTTACACCTCGACTTTTTATTTTTTTTAAAAGCAAATTTATTTTGCGCACGAAAAAAAATTTTATGTGTTGATTTGTCATGAATATAAAAATTTCAAATGGGAAAAAATATTTTTGCAGTAAAAAAAAATAAAATCAGAAGATGATTTGAAAATGGAAATATATATCAAAGCTGATAAAAAAATTTTAATCGAAGGAAAAAATTTTGTGTGCTTAAAAGATATTTGTGAAATTATTGCGCCTGAAAATATTTATCCAAAGTTGTGTGAAAAAAAAATTTTGGCTATAAAAAATAAAAATGAGGCAAAAAAAAATTATTTAATCTCGATAGCAGATATTATCAAAGCAATAAAAAAAGATTATGAGAATTATCACGTAATAAATTTAGGCGAGCAAGATATCATAATTGAATATTCAGGCGAAAAAAAAAGTCCGAATAAAATTTTGCTTTTGATAAAAATTATTTTTGTTTGTCTAGTTTTATTTATGGGTTCAGCAACGGCAATCATGAGTTTTCATTCAGATGCACAAATTCCAAACGTATTTAAAAATTATTATCAAATTTTTTTTGGGCGCGAAATCGAAATTACGAATCCAAAAATAATTACGATTCCATATTCAATTGGATTATCATTGGGCATAATAATTTTTTTTAATCATATTGGCGGGAAAAAAATTACAAGCGATCCAACACCAATCGAAGTTGAAATGTCTTTGTACGATCAAGACATGCATGACACTCTTGTCGATTCAATAAAAAATGAAAACGCGAAAACAAAATCATGAAATTACTAGAAAAATTAATTTTAATCATGTTGGGATTTAGTTCAGGCATAGTTATTTCAGGCGCAGTTTTTGCTTTTATTGCAACGGTTGGAATTGTTGAGCGTTTGGCAAATAAAACTGACACACAAAAATTTATTTATCTTTATGAAGAAGCAATAATTTTTGGAGGGATCTTTGGAACTTCAACAAATTTAATAAATTATTATTTGCCAACATCAAAAATTTGTGTTGGGATATTAAGTTTTTGTATTGGAATTTTTTATGGATGTTTAGCCATGTCTCTCGCAGAAATTTTAAATGTGATTCCGATTTTAATTCGTCGAGCAAAAATTGAGATTGGTTTGAAATATTTTATTTTTGCGATAGCATTGGGAAAATTATTTGGCTCGCTTGTTTATTATTTTGTTTCCGGATTTTATGAATAGAAATTATTTTGTTTGGAAAAAGTATGCTCGTGAAAAAAATTTGTTTGTTAAAAAATGAATTTGTTTAAAGTTAGAGTTTTTATTTTATGAATAGAAATTATTTTGTTTGGAAAAAGTATGCTCGTGAAAAAAAATTTGTTTGTTAAAAAATGAATTTATTAAGAGGGTGAAGTTTATGAAAAATAATTTTATCGACAAAAAAAAATATCAGGACACAGTCGAAAAAATGTCTCCAAAAACGAATATATTTCTGAATTGCTTTAATGCGTTTTGGAGCGGGGGATTAATTTGTGTAATCGGCGAATTTATTACGAATTATTTTTTAAACTTAGGATATGAAATCGAAGTTGCAAGAACATTTTGTTCAGTCATATTAATTTTTTTTGGCGTAATTTTAACAGGCTTTGGAGTTTACGATAAAATTGGCAAATTTGCCGGCGCTGGTTCGATTGTTCCGATTACGGGTTTTGCAAATTCAGTTGCAGCTCCTGCTTTGGAATTTAAAAAGGAAGGATATATTTTCGGCGTCGGGGCAAAAATGTTTTTAATTTCGGGACCGGTAATTGTTTACAGTACTTTGGCTTCAGTAATAGTTGGGATTTTTTATTACTTTAGTTTATAAGCAGTTAAATTTTTTTTTGGGAGGCGATATTTTTTGCAAAAAAAAATCAGGCAGCAAACAATTAAATTTAAAAATCCAGTTTATATTATTTCGACATCGTCAACCGTTGGTCCAAAAGAAGGAGAGGGCCCATTAAAAGATTTTTTTGATTTGATTTTGGAAGATTCGCTTTACGGAGAAATTTCGTGGGAAAAAGCAGAAAGTAAAATAACAAAAGAAACTTTTGCGCGCGCATTAGAAAAAGCAAATCTTTCACAAGAAGATATAGATTATGTAATTTCAGGCGATTTATTAAATCAAAATACAGGTTCGAATTTTGCTATTCGTGATTTAAATATTCCGTTCTTTGGAATTTTTGGTGCATGTTCAACAATTGGTGAAGGATTAGGTTTAGGCGCAATTTTGATTAACGGCGGTTTCGCAAATAATATTTTAATTGGCGCATCGAGTCATTTTTGTGCGAGCGAAAAGCAATTTAGATTTCCGTTGGAATTAGGAACACAAAGACCGCCAAGTTCAACTTGGACTGTTACGGGACAGGGCTCTGTTATTTTGTCGAATAAAAAAAATCAAGATGAAAATAAAAAATTGCCGTGTATAACCGCGATTACTCCGGGAAAAATAATTGATATGGGAATAAAAGATGCAAATAATATGGGCGCGGCAATGGCACCGGCAGCGTTTGATGTAATTTATTCGCATTTGTCAGATTTAAATATTTCGCCGGATTATTATGATTTGATAGTTACGGGAGATTTAGGAAAAATTGGGCATGATTTGGTTGTAAAAATGTTTGGCGAAAAAAATATAGATATGACAAAAAATTATAATGACTGTGGCTTATTAATATTTGATATCGAAAAACAAAAAATTGGTTCAGGCGGGAGCGGTTGTGCGTGTTCGGCTGTTACGTTCGCAGGATATTTATATAAAAGATTAAAAGATGGCGTTTTAAATAAAATTTTATTTGTGCCGACAGGAGCTTTAATGAGTCAGCTTTCGTCTCAGCAGGGAGAAAGTATTCCGGGAATTGCTTATGCTGTTGCAATCGAAAATCATGATTAACAAATAATTTTTTTTAGGCGGTGAAAAAATGAATTATATAAATGCGTTTTGGGTCGGAGGATTAATTTGTGTCATCGGGCAGATTTTAATAGACAAAACAAAAATTACTTCGGCACGAATATTAGTTTTGTTTGTAGTGTTGGGATGTATTTTGGGCGGGTTAAATATCTATGACAAAATAATTGATTATGCAGGAGCAGGAGCGTGTGTACCGTTGCCCGGCTTCGGAAATTTATTGGCGAACGGCGTCAAAGAAGAAATAGATTCTGAGGGAGCAATCGGAATTTTAACTGGAGGTTTAAAATCAGCATCGGCAGGAATATCAGCAGCAGTAATTTTTAGTTTAATTAACGCATTAATTTTTGACCCAAAAGAAAAATAAAAAAATTATTTTTAATTAGCAACAAAAAAGCCAGCTAAAAAATATTTTCAGCTGACTTTTAAAATATGATTCGGATAAATTAAATCCGGATTTTTTATTTTATTAAGCTAATTTCACATTAAATTTTAAGACACGTTTTTTAAGTTTTCGTCGTTTTTGTTCTTAATTTCATTTTCAGGTTCAGAAACTTGCTCAATTTTTTGTTCCTGTACAACAATTCTATTTTGAACTTCGCAATATTTTTCTAAATCATGATTTTTTATATACTCAATCAACATTTCTTGAATAGACTCATGCTCTTCATAACTTTCGTTTTTTGTGAACATATCATATCCATCACCGCCTTCAAAAGTAAATTTAGTTGTCGCTAAATTATACTCTTTATCCAAATCAAATTTTTTTCCACTGTCTAAAAAACAAATATCATAAATTCTTTCGCCAGCTTTTTTATTTGGATCAAACTTGAATTTTATTCCGCCAAGTTGTAAATTTCCGCCAAAAACGTTTGGATATTGACTTACACCATATTCCAAAGCTTTTAAAATTTCTCTGCCGCTTATATTTTGAGTGATAATCGTATTCTCAAATTGTAAAGATTTATAGATATCACCAACTGTAATTTCTCCGGCTTGAATCGAATCTCTAATTGTTCCTCCGTTTAAGATCACCAAATCGGATTTTGTTTTTTCTAAAATGGCATCCGTTAACAAATCAAAAAAATTTGTTTCAACTGTACGAACATGTTCTCTTTTTCCATCTAATTCAAATCCTATCTCACCGATTTTTTCTAACGTGAACTCTTCTATTTTTTTATTTTCTTCCTCAACCACATTCAAAACATTTTCATCAGGTAAAATATCTTGCTGTTCACTCATTTTAATCAAATAGGCTTTCTTTTCTAAACCAACATATTTTTTGCCACGTTTTTTAAGTTTTAACTCAACAACTCCAATATTATTTCCATGCTCTCCTGTTTGCGCAATAAGAGTGTTATTAACTTCTAACCCATTTTTTAATTCCGTATGGCTATGTCCGTCAATTATTAAATCTATTTCGGGAACATTTTCCGCCAGAGAATTACTCCGATTTTCATAAAGCGTCGCATCATCTAAACCTAAATGTGTAATCGCAATAATTATTTTACAACCTTGCGATTTTAATTTTTTTACAATTTTCTTTGCCGTTTCGATCGGTGGCAAAAATTCAGTTCCCTCTAAACTTTTTCGACCAGAAGTTTTTGCAAGTGTCTCTGGTGTTGATAAACCAAAAATTCCAACTTTGACACCATTAATTTTTTTTATCTCATACGGCAAAAAAATATTCGCACCTGTTTCTTTGTCTACAAGATTTGAAACTAAAATTTTAAACTTTGCTTGTGATTCAATTTCTTTTAATCTATCAAGCCCATAATTAAAATCATGATTGCCCGCTGCAATATAATTATATCCGACTGTATTAAATATATTTAATATGCTTTCTCCGCGCGATAACGAAGCAATTAGTTGTCCATGAAATAAATCACCAGCGGACAAAATTAAAACATTTTCGCCATTATTTTTTTTCTGCTAAGCCAAAGTATTTATATACGGCTCATGAGATACAGTTCCGTGTGAATCATTTGTATGAATCACAGTTAAAGAAAAATCTTTTGCCTGTGCGCAAATTTTAAAATTAAAATAAAAACTAAAGACAAAAATACAAACCAATGCAAAAAAAATATGTTTCTTTTTTTGTTGCAACATATAAACATCTCCATTTTATTTTTTTTTGTTAAAAATTAACGTTGTTATTATATCACAAAAATTAGATTGTGTATATTATTTTTGTAAAACAAAATAAAATTGTACTTGCGTGATAAAATTGGTTTGTGGTGAGATTTTTATTCCATACTTCTAAAATCTTGCTTTTGATTCTTTTCACTAAGATTAATTTTTAGGAACTACATGTTGAAATAATAAATTGATATTAAAATCGCTTTTAAAAAATATTTTCGATATCAGTAAAGTAAAAAATCTGTCGTGAAATTTAAACTCACAATAGATTTTTTTTATGATGATAAAACAAAATTAAAATAAAGTTATTATTTTTGTTTAAAACAGCAATTTTTAATTTGTCTTTTGACATAGTTTGATGATTATTTTAAAATTGACTGTAAATAAAATTTATGTTTGGAGAAAAAATATGAAAAAGAAAAAAATAGATTTAATAACAAAACTTATAATTGCTGTTACTTTAGGAATATTAATTGGGAAATTTATGCCACTTTGGTTTTGTCGTGCAGTAGTAACAATTTCAGGTCTTTTTAGTTCCTTTTTGAAATTTGTGATTCCGTTAATGATTTTAGCTTATATAACTTCCGGTATCGCAGATTTATCTATTGGTGCAGGGAAATTATTATTTGTTACTGTTTTATTAGCTTATGGTTCCACATTAATTTGTGGCAGTATATCTTTTTTAGTTGCCTATAATATATTTCCAAACTTTATTTCGTTTGAAACAGTCAAGGAAATCCAAAAAACATCAGGCTTGCCTGTAACAGCTTTTTTCGAACAAACTATTCCACCAATTTTGGACACGATTTCAAGTGTAATTTTGGCATTTATCTTAGGTTTATGTTTATCAACAATGAAAGGGAAGGAAATTGGCATGACATTATATAATGCCGTAAAAGATTTTTCGATTATAATAAATAAAATTTTGCAAGTTGTAATCGTTCCACTGTTACCAATATACATTTGTGGAACGTTTGTTGAAATGACATATTCAGGAAAAGCATTCGTATTAATGTCTGTCTTGTATAAAATTTTTTTGGTTATTCTAGCGATGCAGTTTGCTTATTTATTAATTCAATTTTTAATAGCAGGTTTTATAAGCAAAAAAAATCCGTTTATTTTAATTAAAAATCAAATTCCAGGATATTTAACCGCATTAAGTACACAATCATCAGCTGCCACAATTCCAGTAAATTTAAAATGTGCAGAAAGAGATGGTATCTGTGAAGAGATTAGAAATTTTATTGTTCCGCTATGTGCAAATATACATATGTGCGGTTCTATTATAACTATAGTTTGTTGCGCGACGGCAGTTTGTTTGATGTATAACATTCCGATTGGATTAGAAAATGTTGTGCCATTTATAATGATTT
>CAMVHY010000035.1 GCA_947167415.1 uncultured Clostridia bacterium | reverse complement strand
TATAAATTGTGTGCTAGTTTCCATATTTTTTTGGTAATGTCCTCCATTTGCAACCATTCTCTACTATGTAAAGCATCACACACATAAATTAGTAGTTTGATATCTTCGCCACTTTTCTCACTATCGGCATTAATCCCTCTAGCTTTTTATATTGTGTTTTTGTCAGTTTCATATTTCTATCTTATCACTTTCCTTTTTGTTCAATCTATTTTTATTTTATGTGAACGCTATCTAATTGTTTTATAAATATTTTCGTATATCTCATTATTTTTTTGTATTGCTTAATTTAATGTGTTTTAATGATTTACTTGCTAAATATAAAAAGTAAAATAAGAACCTGATTTACCCCGGCTTTTTTGTACATAAATTTAATTTTGTTGAAAATTTGGTTCGAGCGTGATTTTATAATTACTTGTTGCTTTATTTATTTCTAACGGCAATTTTATTTCCTGATAATTTTCTTTTTGTGCAGAAACAATATGTTTTCCATATTCAACATTTATTTCTGCGGAACCTTTTCCAATATAAGTATCATCTAAATAAATTTCAGCATCATTTGGTTCCGTCGTTATTATTAATTTGCCCAAATCTATTTTTTTTGTCAAAGATATATTAATTTCATGAGTTTGTGAGTCAATCATAATTTTATTTACATAGTCCTCAAAGCCTTGTTTTGTAATTTTTAATTCATGTTCGCCATAATTTAAAAAAATAGGGTCGCTCAAGGCAATTTTTTGATTATCTATATAAATTAAACAGCCAGTTTGCTCTAAATTTATTTTTAATAAGCCATTTTTAAATTCTGCTTCATCCAAATTTAGATCTAGATTTTCATTCGCTTTTATAAAAAAATCTTTTGAATAATCTTCTATATTATCGCCGCTTATAAAAATATTATGATGACCTTCGCGTAATTCTTTTGTATCTACATCATTTAAATTAAAAATTTCTTTCGAATCGATTTTTGCTATGCCATTTATAATTTTTTCTTTCGCTAAAAAATTTATTTTTCCTGCACCTTTATTTATCTCGAGATATAAAATTTGTTTTCCAATACCTTTGATAGTTATCAAACTTAATGGACTAATTTTGCCTAAATCATGATTACTTTTGACAAATATATTTTCGTTTAAATAATATCTTTCATTCTCATATATAAATTTTTTTGTTTTCAAATCAAATTTAAAATTGCTGATTCGATTTTTTTGCCAAACATTTTTATTTGGCTCAATTTTTTCTACGGCGCCATTTTTAAAAAATATGTTAATAATATCTCCTGTTTGAAATTGCTTTTTTTGTATCTCAGAAATTTTTACTGTGCTCCCAATTCCAGTTTGTAAATTAAAAATACTTATTTCATCGCCGTCAATTTCTTTTATCAAACAAATATTTTTTTTTGGCGTTTTTTTTTCATCGCTCATAATTTTTTCTTTTATATTACTTTCACTTTGCAAATCAGTTTTATTTATCTCACCAGAAAAAAAATTAATGGCGAAAACATAACTCAAAATAAAAAATAAAACTCCAACCAAAATAACCAAAACAAAAAAAAATATATTTTTATACAGTATGTAATCATTCTTTTTCATATTTGAATCCCTGCCAAATTTATTTTTTGTGATCAAGGAAAAATTTTACCATAATAGATTTACATAATAATATTTGAAGATATTGCCAATCAGAATAAAAATAAAATCAGCCGAAACAAATTTTATTGATATAAATATTTACCATCAGTCCAAAATTATTTACGAGCAGATATAAAAATTTTAGATTAAAAAAAACCGCACTAACGCGACAGCTTTTTTAAAGGATGAAGAATGTCATCAAATATATCAAATTTATCATTTTTTTCCACACCAAAAAGAAACGATTCTCCTCCTCCTATACCATCATCATTATTATCATCCACTCCCGTACTCAATGTACTATTATAAATTTTTTTGGGTAACAGTAACCACGCCGCAAACTTACCAAATTTAACATGCACTGTGTCCCAAATTTTAGTAAAAAACTTTTTAAAATTCCCATGCTCTTTCGAATTGTTAAATAACGGGCTTTCGAATTCTACAATTGCTAAAGCAAAGCAAACAATAAAATCTATACTAGAACCATCTTTGTCAAAATCAAATTCATTTTCACAGCATGGTATTTTCTTCTTTACTTTATTTTTTATTTCATCACCTCGAAACACACAGCACATCGGTTTAATAATTCCAACAGCATCTTCAATTAAACCGAACGTTGCTCTATAAACCACAAGAAACGGCAATTTAACCGAATTATATATCACCAAAGGTAATACTTTAAAAGTATACCAAACATGTTGAAAAAAACCTTCTGGATTTGTTTTTGAATATAAATTTTTACAACCCGCTATTGTACGCGCAATTGTACCCACAGGCGCCGCAATAAGATCAAAAACATAATGCGAAGCCGTTAAAACAACACCAAGCAAACAACAACTCGCACCTTTTGTTATTGCAACGAAAATATTTTTTCCATTACAACAACCATCTTTATTTTCAGATTCGTCAAAATTTTCCTCTTTATCTTCATTAAAATTAGAATCGTCACCAAAATTATCCATTAATTAAACCTCCCTCCTAAGTTTTTTTATCCATCGACCGTAACAACCGACGAACATTAGTCAAAATTGATTCTAATAATAACATACAAAAAAATACATTGTCAATACTTTATTAAAGAAATTTTTTATTTTATTATAAAAAATTAGGCGTGGCAAAAAATTATCTGCAGATAAATTTATTTATATCGTCTTCAGTTATTTTTTCGTGCAAACAGATATTTATCGCATTAGCAATTATATTTGATAAGCGTTCGATTATTTCGTCAACTTCTTTTGGCGTCACAAACATATTATTTTCATATGGTCCTAAAATTTTTTTTATCAAATTATATTTTTCATCTGAATCAAGCCGATCCATCGTTAAAAAAAAATCATGTTCAAAATTTTGTTTTGAGAAAAAAATCATCTCATCGATTATTTTATCCATCGTATCATTTACAAGTGTTGCCGCATCAATAACTGTTGGTACCCCGACGGAAATTATTTCGCAACCCAAATTTTTTTTATTTAAACTAACGCGTTTATTATTTACACCGGCACCCGGTGCAATTCCTGTGTCTGCAATTTGAATTGTCGAGTTTATTCTAGAAATATTTCTTGCGGCGAGAGAATCAATTATTATTACTAAATCAGGATTTATTTTTTCACAAATCCCCTTAGATATTTCAAAAGTTTCTATTCCTGTTATTCCTAAAACTCCGGGAGAGATTGCGCTGACCGTCTTTATAAAATTTTTTATTTCTTCCGGAACAAAATTTTTTATATGCCTCGTAACCAAAACTTTTGAAATAGTTTTTGGGCCAAGAGAATCCGCCGTAATATTTTTATTTCCCAAACCAATTATTAATATATTTTCAGGCTTAAATTTATTTTTTTTATATACAAGTTTTTTTAGATTATCCGCCAAAATTTTTATAGTTTGCTCGCGATAATCAACACTATTTTTATTTAAAAGCGGACATTCGATGGTTATATAATTTCCTTGAGGACGTTTTAAATTTTTTTCACCAATCGAATTTAAAATTTTTACAGACGTAACTCGTATATTTTGAAAATCTTGAGTAATAACTTTTACTCCGTCGATTTGATTAGTGTCATGCATTTCACGCGCTTCAATTGCTAAATCCGTACGTATGAATTTTTTTTGTTTACGCATAAAAAAATACACCGCCTTGTTTTTTTTTATTTTGTTATGTCAAGATTTTTTTATTTAGACTTACAAAACCTAAAATTTTTTTGTTTGCCGCTTTAAATTTTTAAACTTTGCTCTTATAAAATTATTTTTATTAGAAATCTATTTTGCGCACAAAAAAAAAGTTTATTCATTAAGACTGATAAAAAAATAGAATGAACCAAAACAGACGCAATAAATGCATCTAAAATTTTAGGTAACGTTCACATAGAAAGCAAATCAAAAATAAAAACAAAGGATATAATGGAAATAAAAATAAAATCAAACTTATCATAACGAGTAAAAACTTTAATTATCTGCTAAATTTCGTATAAACTATGTACCAGTTTCCATATTTTTTTTGCAATGCCATCCATTCTCTATCTGTAATCATTATGTAAGGCATTGCACACATGAATTTGTAGTTTGATATCTTCGCCGGTCTCATCGCTATCGGTATTAATTTCTCTAGCTTTTTATATTGTGTTTTTGTAAATTTTATATTTCTATCTTATCACTTTTTTCTTTGCTCAATCTATGTTTATTTTATGCGAACGCTACTTAGATGACGAAGGAAAAGTTTTCGATATGAGGCATTTAAAAGATATTTAAAATTTGAATGGCCAATGGTAGACTCGAGTTATGTAAAACTGCATAAGCATGCAGCCGGGAATCGGGGAAAAAATTAAATCATATCAGAGACAAATAGGTTCAATTCGAATTTGTACGCAAAAAATAATCGGCTTGATAATAAGTCGATTTTTTTGTGAAAAAATTTTAATTAGCAATATTTTTTATTTGCATACATAAAATAATTTTGGTGTTGCGCGTGAAATTAACTGAACTAAAAAAAAATCAGACGGCAAAAATTTTATTGGTTAGATTAGATTGGAATTTAAAAAAAAGATTATCAGAAATGGGTTTTTGTTTTGGATCAGAAATTAAATTTATTTATGAATTTAATACAACGTTTGCATATGAAATAAAAAATAGTTTGGTGGCGTTACGCAAAGAAGATGCCGAAAATATATTTATAAGCTTTTAATTTGTTAGGAATGATGAATATGAAAAAATTTAATATTTGTTTGATTGGAAATCCAAATGTCGGGAAAAGTACGGTTTTTAATTGTTTGACTGGATTGAAACAACATACTGGAAATTGGACGGGAAAAACTGTTGAGACGGCAAAAGGAAATTTTAAAATCGAAAATTATTTTTTCGAGATAATTGATTTGCCCGGTACATATTCTTTGGATGCAAAGGCAAAAGATGAAAATATTGCTTGTGAATATATCGTAAAAAATAATTTTGACGCAATAATAATTGTTGTGGATGCGAATTGTTTGTCAAGAAATTTATTGTTAGTTTTGGAAATCATGAGATTTAAAAAAAATTTGATTTTGTGCGTAAATTTTATTGATGAGCTGAAAGAGCAAAATATTTTGTTTGATAGGCATAAATTAAAAAAGATTTTATGTATGCCCATAGTAGAAATCAGTGCAAAAAAAAAATTTGGTTTAAAAAGATTAAAATACGAGATATTAAAAATGTGTTTGGGAGATTATAAAAATAATCGTGTGATTAATTTGCCAAATCAAATCGAAAAATTATATGAAATTGGAGATTTAATTGAAAAACTTGTCGTTAAAAAAAATTTTAATGTTAAGCAAAAGAATTTTTTTTATGGCTGGGATAAAATTGTTTTAAATAAATTTTTTGCGCTACCAGTTATGTTTTTATTGTTATTAATAATTTTTTGGCTAACTATTTTTGGAGCAAATTATTTTTCTGATTGGCTTGCGATTTTATTTGGCGAATTAGAAATTTTATTGCGAAAATTATTTTTTTGGTTGGGCATAAATAAATTTTTGACTGGATTATTTATTGATGGAATATATCGAACACTTGCATGGATCATCGCCGTTATGTTACCACCGATGGCAATTTTTTTCCCGTTATTTAATATTCTCGAAGATTTTGGCTTATTGCCAAGAATAGCTTTTAATTGCGACGGGATATTTAAAAAATTTAATTGTCATGGAAAACAAGTTTTAAGCATGTGCATGGGATTTGGATGCAATGCGGCGGGGGTCGTTTCATGCAGAACAATTAATTCAGAGCGCGAAAAATTAATTGCTATTCTGACAAATAATTTTACCCCATGTAACGGAAGATTTCCTGGATTAATAATTTTAGCTTCGATGTTAATAAATAAAACTAAAAAATTATTTTTGCTTAAAATCGCTGTGATATTAGCTTTAATAATAATTTTTTCAGTTTGTATGACTTTAATAAGTTCAAAAATTTTGGCGCGATTTTTTTTTAAAGACCGTGAATCGTTTTTTATTTTAGAATTGCCACCTTATCGCAAACCAAAAATTTTTGAGATAATAATAAGATCAGTGTTTGATAAAACTTTAAAAATTTTATTTAGAGCTATTATAATCGCAATTCCTGCCGGGATTTTAATCTGGTTACTGGCAAATTTAAAATTTAATTCAGTTTCGTTTTTTAATTTTTTAATAAATTTTTTTGATCCGTTTGGCAAATTAATAAATCTCGACGGAAAAATTTTAACAGCGTTTTTTTTGGGCATGCCAGCAAACGAAATAATTTTTCCATTAATAATCATGGCATATAAAAATAATTTGACATTAATCCCGATAGAAAACTTTAAAAATATAACTTATATCTTAAAATCAAACGGTTGGACAATAAAAACTATTTTGGCCATGATAATTTTTTATGTAAACCATTTTCCATGCGCGACAACTTTATTAACAATCAAAAAAGAAACCGGAAACATAAAATATATGTTTCTAGCTTTTATTTTTCCAACTCTAATTGGTTTTTTATTATGCTTTCTGCTAAATTTTTTTGTGTTTTAAAGCTTATTCGTTTTTTAATTTTTTAATAAATCCTTTTGATCCGTTTGGTAAATTAATAAATATCGACGGAAAAATTTTAACAGCGTTTTTTTTAGGCATGCTGGCAAACGAAATAATTTTTCCATTAATAATCATGGCATATCAAAATAATTCGACATTAATTCCAATAGAAAATTTTAAAAATATAACCTATATCTTAAAATCAAACGGTTGGACAATAAAAACTATTTTGGCCATGATGATTTTTTATATAAATCATTTTCCATGTGCGACAACTTTAATTACGATAAAAAAAGAAACTGGAAACATAAAATATATGTTTTTGGCTTTTATTTTTCCAACTCTAATTGGTTTTTTATTATGCTTTCTGCTAAATTTTTTTGTGTTTTAGATCTTATTTTTATGTTTAATTAAGCTTTTATATATTAAGCAGTAATTTATTAACGCAAAAAAAAAGCCCGAAAATATTTTTTCAGGCTGATACAAAAATGCGTCAAGCAATGCCAACTATTTAATTCAATTTAATCCAATTATCCTGACTGGCAATATTTGTTCATTTACGTTGAAATTTTTTGATTTCTGAACATAGTTTTTTGTTCAAAACATAAATATAAGTTCCTTTGACACCAAGCGAACGTGTTTTAATAACTCCGGCGCTTTCAAGTTTTCTTAGTGCATTCACAGTCACTGAACGCGCATAGCCATTTCTATCTGCAATTTTACTTGCTACGACAAGTCCTTCTCCATTCTGTAAACAATCTAACACCTCACTAATAACATCGATTTCTGTAAAAGACAGCGAATCCAAAACATCATGAGCAATTTTTAGCTCTTGTTTTTCAGATTCGCTTTGTTTAAATGTGTTTTGTTTATTAACCATCGCTGCGGCACTCGCATAAACAGTTGCTTGATCGATATCACTGTCAGAATATTCTCCGTCCTTATACATAAAAAGCAAATCGTCATTAATCGGTACAACAGCTGAATTATATTTATCAAGCCCTTTTAATTTAACATTTGCTTTACAATCTTGAAACCCGGACATTTGATCATGAATATTTTTATCAATAAACCAATTCTCATCAGAACCACTATCAGCGCTATCACAATCATTAAATTTTAAATTTGGAGCAAAATTGCTCGAACTGGACAACTTACCATTTTTTTTAATAAACGCAACTCCAATTGAACCTGTTGCATCACAAACACTTTTTATAACTGCATTCATCATTTCTGGATTATTTTTGATTTGATCATTCTTTAATAACCCATTAATATTGTTAAATGCACTTAAAATATCTTTATTTGGCATAGATAATCCCCCTAAAAAATACAAAATAAACAAATCCAAAATTCCAACTGCACATCAATATGGCAACATAGAAAAAATAACATATTATTTAATTCGCTAAAATCCGTTAAAATTCACTCAGTTTTTTTACTATCAACCTTTGGAGCTTTCCAAGAAATAAAATTGCACTCTGGTGAATTTTCGCATATATAAAAAAAATTTCCTTTTCGCGCCCTTTTTATTACTAATTTTTTTCCGCACTTAGGGCAAGAAAAATCTGACACTTGCACGTACGGTTTTACATTTTTACACTCAGGAAAACCCGGACACGCCAAAAATTTACCATAACGCCCCCTTTTAATTACCATATTCCGACCGCATTTTTCACACACAACATCCGATATTTCATCGAAAATACTGACTTGATCAATTTTACTCTCGGCTTCATGAACTAAATCCATAAACGGAAAGTAAAAGTCAATCAGTATTGCCGTCCATTTTACTTTACCAATTTCTATTTTGTCAAGTAATAATTCCATTTCGAAAGTAAAACCTACGTTTACAATTTGACTAAAATTTTGTTCTAATAACTGGTTAACAATTTTACCTAATTCTGTCGGATAAAAGGCTTTTCCATCCTTAGCTACATAATTTCTCTGTTTTATATTAATTATAATCATAGCATAAGTGCTCGTGGAGATGGGTACGGCCGGCAACTCCCTGGACGAGGCGCTCGCCGCCGCGCGGCTGTTCGCGCAGCATTTCGCCGCAACGGTGCAGGGATAACAAAAGCGGGCTGCTTTCGCAGCCCGCTTGCTTTTTGCTTTCAGCGGCAGTATTTTTCGATGTAGGCGTTCTTGCACTTGACGATCACGTCGATCGCCTCGTTGCGCGAGAGCACGTCGCTGACGACGGTCTCCTTGCCCTCCAGGCTCTTGTAGACGCGGAAGAAATGGCGGATCTCGGAGGCGATATGGTCCGGCAGCTCGGTAATGTCGCGGTAGGTGTTATAGGTCGGGTCCTGGAACGGGATGGCGATGATCTTCTCGTCCAGCGAGCCGCCGTCCTCCATCGTGATGACGCCGATGGGATAGCACTCCACCAGGCTCAGCGGTCGGATACATTCGCTGCACAGCACCAGCACGTCCAGCGGGTCGCCGTCCTCCGCCCAGGTGCGGGGAATGAAGCCGTAATTCGCGGGATAGTGCGTGGAGGTGTACAGGATGCGGTCCAGACGCAGCGCGCCGGTCTCCTTATCCATCTCGTACTTGTTCTTGGAGCCCTTTTCGATCTCGATCACCGCAATAAAATCCTCCGGCTGAACGCGGTTGGGCGTGATGTCATGCCACAGATTCATGGTATTCTCCTCCTTGCCTCCGAATGTTACCAGAGAATTATACGCTTGCCGCCGCTCTTTTGCAAGGGCGGCGGTCCTTTTTTTCGCATTGCGGCGGCGGATTTCGTCTTTTTTTGTTGCCGCGCCATGCGCTTGCCCTTGTCACGGGCGATCTTTTGTGCTATCATTTATTAGTTAAA
>CAMVHY010000034.1 GCA_947167415.1 uncultured Clostridia bacterium | reverse complement strand
ACTCCGCGTTTTGACTTAAAACTTTAGCCAATCTTTCCCATTTTCCGTTTTTTGCTCACCTCAAAAATCTTTAAAAATCTTTTATGCACCGTATACCATTTCCTATAATCCGGCGGCAAATCCCTCCATGGTGCTCCTGTCCTCAATATCCAAAATACTCCGTTTAAAAAATTCCTATCATCTTCTCCAATCTTCCTTTCTTTTCTTTTATATAATCTTTTATTTTTTCCCACTCTTCATTGCTCATATCATTCCTTCTATGGCTTCTTTCTCCATTTTCCTTTTTCATTTTATTTCCCTCTCCCTTTTATTCATTTTTTACCCACCTATATTATATATCTTCTGATTTTGTCGACACTACCTAACATTTTACTCCTGCACATATAATGTTACACGGTTTTTGTAGTTTTGTCAATGTAATTTTTTCGTACTACAAAATTTATTTTACGTGTATAAAAAATATTTTTATAATAATAGAAGGATAAAAACAAAAAATCGTAACCGAGTTTTTATATAAAACAAGTAAACAAAAAAAATATTGACAATGATATTTTTATTTGTTAAACTATAAGTGTGGTTAGTTTGTTGCTTTTATTTTAAATCACTGAGTATGTGGAGGAGATTAAAATGGAAAATAAATCAAAGAATGCGGTTGGCGAGAATAATTTGAAAGATGAAATTTTTACAGTGAAAGATAATAATTATGTCGTAGATAAAAATGGTGTGATTTGGGAAGATTGTGGGGATAATCATTTTTCTGTTTTTGTGATGATAACAAAAAATGAAAATGATAAGTGCTATGAATTAAATGCACTTCAGGGAGACGAACATAAAGAAAAAAAATATATAGGAAAAATATATTTTTCACAACTATGGGAAAAGAAAAAGTTGCAGATTGAAAATTTAATGAAGACAACAAAAAAAGATAGCCTTGATCTCCGTTTAATATGCGTTGCTGATAATGGAAATTATACTGATTTGCATTTTAGAAAGAAACAAATCAAATATAAACACTGTTTGTACTTAGCTAATGACAATTTGTATCAAGATAAATTTAGTTGGTCTTTTGAGCAATTATTTGATCCCTATCGCACTAAAAGTTATACACCTATTTTAGATCGTTTATATTTAAGAATGTTTTTTCCAGAAATTGATGAGCGCGAAAAAAGAATAGATAAAAAAAACGATCATATCGAACTAAATTTTTACTCCGAACGCAAAAAAATACTTTTGGGAGAAGGCTTAGCATATATAATTTTATTAGCGGCATCTGTTGTTGCAATGGTATTTTCGTTGATAAATCTTATGATTTTTATTATTGTCACAGCGATTTTGACGACTATTTTTGGCATTGGTTCATTGTATGAATTTAAATTTAGGAAAATTCCTTATGTAAGTGAATTACCACAAGAAGAAATAGGCGAGATAAAAAAACAAATAGAAGCAGAGAAAAACAAAAACAAAGATCAAGATCAAAATAAAGATAATAAAGATGATAAAAAAAAGGAAGATGAAAATCTTATGGAAATTAATACCGATTCACACAAAGGAAATAAAGAATCATTAGTCGAAAAAATAGAGAACGTAAGTAAAGATAACAAAAAGCAGGAAGATAACAAAGACAAATTAGGAGTTTTTTCGTTTATCGATACAAACAAAAATAATGACGATGACAAAAAAAATAAAACAGATCCAACAGATCGAGAGAAAAAATAATTTGACCGTCACAATTCTTACGCTTTAAATTTTTTTTAACATAAAAAAAGATCGTGTTTTTACCCCACGATCTTTTTTTTAATCTAATTTTTTTGTTTGCTCGTATTTATTTTTTTATTCGCTTTTACTTGACTGCTCATAAAAACGTTTTAATTTTTGCATTGCCAAACCATGAACTGAATCAGCAGGATAATTTCCTTTGAAATCTCTTTCACCAGCTCGAACTCCTGTTAAAATTTCTATTCCTTCGTCAATATTTTTTACAGGATAAATATGAAATTGTCCATGTTTTACGGCTTCGATAACTTCATCATTTAAAACTAAATCATTTACGTTATGCTCAGGAATTATAACTCCTTGCGTTCCTGTTAAACCGCGCTTTTTACATAATTCAAAAAATCCCTCGATTTTATAAGTGACACCGCCAATAACTTGAATTTCACCTTTTTGATTAATACTTCCTGTTACAGCAATATCTTGTCTTATTGGCAAATCAGATAAACTTGACAAAACGGCATATAATTCTGTACTTGAAGCACTATCTCCATCAACACCGCTATAATTTTGTTCAAAACATATTCTGCATGAAACCGACAATGGAAAATCTTGAGCATAAGTTTGACCAAGATACCCTGTTAAAACTTGCATTCCTTTATCATGAATATTTCCGCTCATCTCAGCTTCTTTTTCTATATTTACAATTCCTGCTTTTCCAACATAAGTTGTCGCTGTAATTCTCGACGGTTTTCCAAAAGTATAATTTCCTGTGTCCAAAACAGCCAATCCATTAATTTGCCCAATAACTTCACCTTGCGTCGCTATCATAATATAATCTTCGTTTATCATCTCAGTTAGTTTATTTTCATACATATTTAATCTATTATTTCTTTCTTGTATCGCCTTTTTAATATAAAACTCCGAAATAATTTTTTCGTCTTCGAGTGTTGCCCAAGCATCCGCCTCAGTAATAATTTCTGCCAATAAATTATATCTTGTCGACAATTTTTTTTGTGACTCAGCAATTCTAGACGAATACTCAATAATTTTTGCTACTGCTGCCGCATCCAAATCTTTAATTTTTTTCTTTATGATAAAATTTTTTATAAATTTAAGTGTGTCATCTATTGATTTTTTATTTAAATCTGTTTCATAATCAAAATCCGCCAAAATTTTAAACATGCCGGCAAAATCATCATCCAATTCATATAAACTTCTATAATAAACTTCGCTACCGACAATAATTATTTTTACATTCGCCTGAAATTTTTCGGGACTTAGACTCGAAATTGCAAATCCAGTATTAACTTCACGTGGTGGCTCAATCGAAATTTGTCCCGTCTTTAAAAATCTTTGAATTGCTTCCCAAGATGCTCCATGTTTAAAAATATCACTCGCTTGCAAAATTAAATATCCACCGTTTGCTTTGTGTAATAAACCGGCTTTTATTTTCGTAAAATCAGTCGTTAAATTTCCAAACTCATTCTCGTATTCTATTTCGCCACACAAATTAAAATAACTCGCATTAAAATCAACAATTACAGGCGCACAAATTAAATCTGAATTATCGACCAAAACATTAACTTTATATTTTAAAAATTCATCATCGTCTTTTTTATTTTTCAACGGAATTACCATTTGTTGTTGCGTTTCTTCTTCTTCATCTTTCTTTACAAATTTTTTTATATTATCCAACAGACTTTCTTTTACGTCCTGCAAATAATTTACAACCAGATTATATTCGCCGTATTTATCAAACAAATCATTTAAATATCTTCCGATTTCAAACAATCCAATACTATATTCCAAAGCTTCAATTTCAGTATTCATATTTTTTTCATTGGTTTTCAAAATATTCATTACCTCATTAGCATGATTTTGCATTACCAATGAATTTTTTGTTATCAAATCTTTTTGATCCTGCGACAAATTTTCAAACTGTTCCTCCGAAATAATTTCGTCATCAACCATCGGCATAAAAAAAATTACATCTGATTTTAATTTCACACAAAATCCACGCTTTTGTGCCTGTTCAGATACTTTTTTTATTAATATATCTTTCTTGTCTTGATATTTTTTTATTATATCGGCTTTTTTTAGTTCATAACTTTTCGCTGTAAACACTTTTGGCAGGTCATCACGTAAATAATTAATTAGTTCCTCCATTTCATTTCTAAAAACTTTTCCGTATCCAGCAGGTAAAGTTAAAACCTTTGGAAATTTGGAATCTGAAAAATTATATACATAACAAATGTCATCTGGAATTTTTTCTGTCTCGGCGATTTTTTGCGCCGTATTTTTTATAAATTCTGTTTTTCCTGTTCCGGGTAGTCCACTCACAAAAATATTAAAACCTTTATTTTTTACTCTTAAACCAAATTTTAAAGCTTCTAATGCGCGTTCTTGTCCGATTACTTCGTCAAAACCTTCCAATTCTTTCGTGGTTTTAAAATCAAAATCACGTGCATCACAAAAATTTTTTAATTGCTTATAAGTTAATTCTTTTATAGGCATGGCAAACACTCCTTTCACCAAAAAAAATTTTCTTAGCTAAAAAATATTTAAATGGATGCTAACTATTTTTATCCACCATGTCAAATTATATAAACAAATATTTTTGTGGCTTAAAAAATTTCTTTCAAAAATAGATTAAAATGGTTTGGAATTAAAAAATATGATTAAACAAATTCTCATATCGCGGTTGATTTAAAAAATATTGCAACACATTATTAAAAATAAAACCGTATTCCTTGCAAGCAAAAAATTCTGTCAGAAAAATATAGATTGGCAAATTTTATTAGTTTTGGAAAGTTAATTCAAAAGAATATTTAAATTGTGTGTTCAAAAAAAATAAATTTAAACGGGGTACAAAAACTTAAAAAACAAAAGGGTTCAAATTCAAAACCGCAATCTTTTTTTAAACAAGCAAATTTGTCTCAAAAAGATATTGGTTATTGACATTTAAAAATTATTTATGACAAAATTTAAGTATATTATGCAAATGAGGGGGTCTAAAAAAAATGGATGCAAATAAAAACAACCCGCCGTTAGACAGTTATGATAAAATTAAAAAGGTTTTAGATTTGCTTGATAAAGGTAGAACTATTAGCAAAAAATCAGAATACAGATATGTATTATTACCAAAGGCGCAATACGGAATTCAAGAGTTATTACAAACAAGTGATCAAGAATTATATAAATATATTGATTTTTATAATGGCAAATTATTTTTTGATGCTTTAATAGTAAACAATAAAATTGCTCCGGGTGCAATTAAAACTTTGGAACAATTTCATGAATTGCGTGAACATGAGTCAACTATGCGATGGTATTGTGATATCGGTAATGATAGATTTGATAACATCATAAAGCTTATTTTTAAGTTTAATAGTGTATACGTGGACGATAAGAAAATACCTATAGAACAAATTAATCAGTGGAAAAAAATATTTCCAGACAATATTTTAAAAGAAGGTTGGATTATTGTTTCTTTTAGTCAACAAAAAACTGATCTATCTTTTGAGAATATTCGTGATGTTAAAACTTTCCAAAAACGTTTAGGCTTTGAATCAATCGAGAATTCACACGAATTTGTTGATTGGTTTAAAAAGAAATTTCCTAACCAAAAAATTGACTTATTGGATAATGAAGAAAAAATAAAGCTAAATGGTAATAAAACAGTCGACTTTTGTTTCCTATTTACAAGGTTTGCTCCGGAGAGTATTATAGATTGGAATGAATTAGCCGAAATAATTGATTGTGGTGACCATAGAGTATCTCCAGAAAATTTATATATCAAAAGCAGGTTATCAAGAAGAAATGATTTTGTTAAAAAAAATGGTAATGATTTTGAATATTGTCCAGTAAATAATATAGAAGATACAGAAAATAAAAATCAATCTAAGCCAGAGGGAGTAAAATCAAAATATAAACCGACAAAAACCTATTGCTTGCTTGCTGTATTGTTTTTCTTAGCCTCCATTGCCTTAAGTATTTTTTGGACTTTGTATTGTTTATTCTGTCTTGTTTTTACAATTTACTTTGCTATAAAAGTGTTGACTTCTTACAAATACAACAAGAGATTTGAAGATTCGCAAATGGAATTTCCCGCAAATTTGGTTGAAGCAAATAACAAAAATTACATTAGAGATAATAATAGCAGTCAACTAGTTTTACTAAAACAATGGGAAT
This sequence comes from uncultured Clostridia bacterium, assembly GCA_947167415.1. Lineage (GTDB taxonomy): Bacteria > Bacillota > Clostridia > Lachnospirales > CAMVHY01 > CAMVHY01. The sequence continues at coordinate 3,595 of CAMVHY010000034.1, read as the reverse complement.
CAAATTTAGATAAACGAATTATTCAAAAATAATTAAAGATGACAAAAAAATATTTAAATTCACACTCAAAAAATATTTTTGTCTTAAAAACGAAAAATAAAAATAAAAATCACAAAATCAAAATTAAATTTCTATTCATGAACAAAATATTTTTTTTGCACAGATTTTACACAGGCTTTAGTAAATTTAAGTCACACAAAATATTTTATAAATAAAAATCAAAACTATGTAATCAAAAAATATTTTATTACTTGATTTTATTGTTTTTAAAAAGTATTATGCGTGTCGTTAGTTTTTTACTAACATTTATAAAAAAAAGGAGATGCGCATAATTATGCCAAAAATAATAAAAAATTTAACGGTTTCGATTTGCTCGTTTTGTCAAGCAGGAGGTGGATTTAAATGTTAAATGGAACATTTGTTTTTCTTCACGATTCTGGAAAGCAAACAGTTTTGAATCCAAAAGCTTTTGTGATTAATAAATCCATCAAATCCTTGATAGATATGCTATGTAAAAAAGGTTATTCCAAATTTAAAGGCAAAAAATATTCAAAAAAATTATCAGAAGAGGGAATAGACAATAGTCATATAAAAACAATAAATAGTCTGATCAATGATCTTGGTTCCTTGTGCAACAACAAAGATCTTGATGACGAAACTGTCCACGAAATTATAAAGTTTGTAAGACAAGTGACCGAATCCGATGCTGAAGAAAATTATACGGAAGATTATTCAGCCGCTCAAAAAAAAGAATTGTTAACTGCGACATTGGAGTTATTAAGTATACAAAAATTTCAAAATCAAATTTTTACCGATGGAAACCGTGGATTCTACCAAAAAACTGTAGATAACAAGCAAGTTTGTGAACCAAAAGCAATCGGACAATATATCGATGCGCTTGTTAATATCTCAAATTCAAATTTATTCAAGTTTTTATCTTCGGTTAACCAAAATAAATTTTTTGGTATATTAAAGTTGTTATTTGAAGATGAAAAAATTTCTAAAAATATATTTAGCGAAGATAATCTTGGAAAAGATGGCGCGATTCGACTATATATTACGGTATTAAGTAATACTGCAGCTAAAATCAAACCACCAGAAAATATAAAAAAAGATAGTAAAACGAAAAAAAATAGTAGAAAAAAGCGCAGTATTATAAACAACGATCATGATAAAGATCAAAAAGATCAAAAGGTAGAAATTTTTAACTATAATATTAAATTTTTGATCAAGGCAACAAAAAAAATTGTAACTGATAAAAATTTAAGAAGGCTAGTTTTTGATATCGAAAAAAATCCACGAGCCATTGCAGTGTTCTTGAATTTGCCACTGAATTTAGCGCGCCATATTCAGTATTTACATGATATTGGATACGAAGATGATAAAAAATTTGAAGGGGACAAAGTTTTGTTTGATATTTTGGAGACTTTGTTTGGAAAGGAATTTAGTAATTTATTTGCCATTCCACAATTTTATATAAAATTATTTCTTTGTTTAGGCGAGATATCTTGTTATTCGAATATATTAAATAATGAACAGCACGAAAAATTGTCAATTATGATTAATACAGAATTGTTATCTGAAGAACGGACTAAAAATATTTTGAGTGATAAAACATTTGTTGGTATTTATTTCGAGTATTTGACGATGTTGTTTGAAAAAGCTAAAGATTTAACAAAGATCAAAACTTTAATTGCATCAATATACAATTGCTTTGAGAAAAGTTATGTGTTGCAGAGAATGTCGGGTATCAAAAACGAATTGCATGCTTGCTTGCGTATATTAGAAAGCCTTACAAAAGAATGTAAAAACATTGATGGCAAAAATTTAGCTTTAGTATACGAAGAAATTGTTGGTATACTAAAAACTATACAAAATGGCAATTACCTGTTTAAAAAACAAATATTTCAATCAGTTGAGAATCAAAAACAAATAAATGAAAAAGACGTCAATAACGAAAGATGGATGCTAGCATTTTTCGACAAAGATGAAAAAAATTCGGGGAACAAAAAAACAATGATTCGTGTTTATGCCAGTATGTTTAACAATATATCGCAGTTATCCAGTAATAAAGAAATTAATATTAAAGATAAAATAGAATTTTTTGGTGTAATGCGCGATATTTTGTTAAAAGAAGATCTTCAAGATATTAGAACAATGATTTTTAATCAGAATGAACAAGAGAACGACGGTGCAATTAACAACTTCACTCAAGCTTTTTCCAACTTGCTTTCAATAAACAATTTAAACAATCTCAATAAAAACGATAAAAAATTTTGCATTGAGTCACTTGTGGATTTTGTATGCGATAAAAATTTGAAAAATCAAATTTGTAATTTGGCTAACAATGAAAAAATAAAAGAGAATGATATACCAAAATACAAAAGTGTGACAATTCGCTTTTATACTGGTTTGTTAAAAAATATATCTCAGCTCTCCAGTGAAGAAAATGTTGATATAAAATATAATCAAAATTTTTTTAGTTTGATATACGATATTTTAATCAAAAAAGAATGTGACGACATTAGAAAAATGATTTTTAATGAAAAAGAAAATGGATCACAAGGTTCGATTTGTAATCTAATTCAAATATTTTACAATTTGTTATCAGAAAATAATTTGAAAAAATTAAACGAGAGTAGCAAAAAATCTTGGATTCAGTTATTTTTATCTTTTATATATGATGAAGAATTACAATATCAAATTTTTCAATTAGGCAACGATGCTAAAAACGGAGCAATAGATTTTTATTTCAGAACTTTATGTAATATATTGCGTTTGGGAAATACACAATTTACACCTGAAAATAAACAATCAGTCGCTAGTGTAATTCAAAATTTAAAAAGTAAATATGCAAAAGCAAGGCAAAATTTTACTAAGTGTGCCTATTACAGCAAAATTGAAGAGATAGGAAAAATATTTGATATACAAAAAACGATAAACAATACAAAACAAAAAAAAATACCGTTTTTAGAATCTGTGAAAAATATAAAAAATATATTTGAACCAAAAAAAGATTTAAAAACATCAAACTCTATGCCTAATCTTTTATTACCAAGTCAAAAATTAAAAATTTCGAAATCAAAAAACAAGCTAACACTACCGACCAAAGATTCGCGACACGAAGAAAAATTTACAAACAAATCAAAAGGTATCAGTGGCTCTAGAACAAAATTAAAGACCTCAAAATCAATGATCAATTTTTTTAAAATCAATAAAATGTTCAGTAACAAACAAAACCTAAATATCAACACATTTAAATCACCGGAAAATCAAATTAATAAAAAAATTAGTTCGATAAAAATTAATAGCACTGCCCAAGATGAAAACAATTTATTTGATCCGCAGAAAAAATCCACAGAAAAACCAGATATGCTTGATAAAAATAGATCTGACAAACCTAAGGATTTTTAATAAATGATTTTAAATAAACTAAAAGTCGCCAAATACAAAGGCGATTTTTTATATGCATGATAAAAGATAAAAAATATTAACCACTAACGAACCTAAATTAGGTAACGTTCACATAAAAAGTGAATCAAAAATAAAAGCAAGGGAGATGTTAGAAATAAAAATAGAATCGAGTTTATCATAA
>CAMVHY010000033.1 GCA_947167415.1 uncultured Clostridia bacterium | reverse complement strand
TCCGTATGTATGTATTTGTTGAGCGTTTAAAAATTAAAATTATAATATTGGGAGTAAAATAAATGATTGACAATAAAAATAATAATGATAGTGAAACTGCAGCGAGATTCATCAAGATTCTAAATAAAATATTTTGCAATAAAAAATGTTGCGCGGACTATGTTCGTTTTATTTTGAACAAACCTGATGGTAGAGACGCCGATGATTTAGGTGAAAATATCGCAAGTAACATAGAGTTAGTAAAAAAAAGTGCAAATAAAGATTATGATAAAAAAAAAGTTCCAAAAAATGCGACTGATACACCAAAACCAAAAAAATTTTTAGCGGGTGGAGAGTTTTTTGGTTTACCAAATGAAATCAAAAGTGCTTACTTGGAAAAATATTTTGAGATTGTAGATGGTGGCAATTTTGACTACACAAAAACATTTTCGGATAATTTGAAAGATATGATTGATAAATATAAAGATTATCCCGAGGGTGTGTTTTTACACATTTTGAGATTGCGGCTTGAGAATTTTGAAAAAAAACAAAAACCATCGGAGAATAAAAGCAACGTTAACGAAGATTTTAGTTCCAAGAAAAATTTAGCAACTGCGATAAAACGAATTTTGAATAGAAAGAATTTAAATTTAAGTGAAAAAAAATTGGCTGTTCTCTGGGAATACTACGAATATTTTAATGGTATCGATGAAGATAAAAAACTGGGTACAACACAAGATAAATTCAGACAGTTTGAAGATGCTCTAGAAAAAATTACAAATAGCGATGATTATACGGACGACAATAAATCGGATTCAATATCAAATGCGATAATCACCGGAAAATTAAAAGCTTATGGGATAGATACAATTTTTAAAGCAGATTATATCGAAATTTTGAACTGTTATTCTGACGAGATAAAAATTGCTGCAATTGAATCTTTTAAATCTGCTACATCATGTAGTAATTACAAGAATAAGGAAAGTTTTGATGATATATGTTACGGAGAACGGGATTATAAAAATTTATCATCTGCAGTTCGTGCCAAAATAATTGATAAATTATCTAACAACGGAAATGCAACTGGTGTTTTTTTGTCTATGAATATTTTTGATTTTATCGAGGCACTGAAGAAACATTATTACGTTGATATGAAAAGTGTCAATCCGGAAATATTAGTGGCTTTGTTTAAACTTTTTTTAAATTCGCCTATATCGATCTGTGCAAATATTACACAAGTTTTAACAGCCATATCAGAGATCCAAAAACAAACCAATAATTTTGAAGATCAGGTAGATTTAGATTCTGGATTGCTTAAGCAATTATCTTGTGATTCACAGGAACAATCCACCAAATCAAATGAACAACTAGAACAACTTACAAAGGCACAATTAAAAGAAAGTATACCTCATTTTTTTGGCAAGATATTTTTTTGCCTTGTGTTTTTTGTCGTTGCAATACCAACTTTATTAATAAGATGGACTTTGAGATTTCTTTGGGGAATTTTGGGTTGGTTTATAAATATGTTTTATTGCAATTGGCGAAGAATAAATAATGTAGGTCAAGGATTTAAAAATTTAGATTATGAGTTTTTCGGGTTTTTCTTAGGCGGTCTCGTTGGAGCAGTTGCAAGACGATGGTTTATTTCTGATCCTCTTGCAATACGCCAAATATTTAAAAACTTGTGGTATAGGTTTTTTGGCAAAAAGCACGATATGTATAGGTGGCCACGAGTATATGTTACAGGTTTTATAGTGTGGACAGGAAATAAAAAAATAAACGGAAAAGATCTTATTTATCGCAACGACAGTCATGTTAAAAATTTTGGTGTTGGTGATTATTTTAAATTTATGTCTGGATATTCTGAAGTTATAAATAAATCTGAAGCTGAAGGCTATCCCGAAGATAACGTGCCACTTCAAAGTAGATTAGAAAATATTAATACTGATCCTGATTTTTCACCGTTCCGTTATTATTAATTTTAAGTGATATGTTTGTACTTAATAAATATTTTTTAGGATAACAAAATAAAAATTTGAAAAAGAACAAGCAGCTTGGAAAAAGGCTGTTTTTTTGTTGCCAGAATTAATTTTTAACTTTACTGTTAATCAAAATATATATTCTCTACATGTTCAAAAAAAATAATTTCAAAATCTAAAACGAAAAAAACAAACAAAATGACAGGGGCGGAATATATTTTTGGATGTTCGTGAAAGATTTAATTTATAGTGATATGTATGTTTGTACTTAATAAATATTTTTTAGGATAACAAAATAAAATTTGAAAAAGAAAAAACAGTTCGTTTAAGAGCTGTTTTTTTATTGCCAGAATTAATTTTTAACTTTACTGTTAATCAAAATATATATTCTCTACATGTTCAAAAAAAATAATTTCAAAATCTAAAACGAAAAAAACAAACAAAATGACAGGGGCGGAATATATTTTTGGATGTTTGCAAAAGATCTAATTTATATTGCTTGCTTTTAGATAAAAAAATTATGTAGCATAATAATCAAAGTATTTTTTAATGCTAAATTTTTATTTTTTGGCGGCATAAAAAAATATGAAAAAAAATATTTTTTGGGGGAAAAAATATGTTTACCGAAGTTAAACCCGGGTTTAATTTTTGTGAGATTGAAAAAAAAAGAAGAAATTATTGGCGCGAAAATAATATTTTTGAGAAGAGCGTAAAAAATCGTGAAAGCGGAGAAATTTATCGTTTTTATGAGGGACCACCAACAGCAAATGGAAAACCACACATAGGTCATGTTTTAACACGAGTAATAAAAGATTTGATTTTAAGACATAAGACAATGAAAGGATATTTGGTAACGCGAAAGGCCGGTTGGGATACGCATGGTTTGCCGGTAGAATTAGAAGTTGAAAAAGAATTAGGATTGGACGGCAAAGAACAAATCGAAATTTATGGCATCGAAAAATTTATTAATAAGTGTAAAGAAAGTGTTTGGAAATATAAATCTGAATGGGAAAATATGAGCGAGTGCGTGGGATTTTGGGCGGACATGAAAGATCCTTATGTTACGTATGAAAATAAATATATAGAATCTGTTTGGTGGGCATTAAAAAATATTTGGGATAAAAATTTAATATATAATGGATTTAAAGTTGTGCCGTATTGTCCAAGATGTGGAACGGCGTTGTCAAGTCATGAAGTAGCGCAAGGTTATAAAGATGTAAAAGAAAAATCGTTGATAGCAAGTTTTAAAATTAAAAATAAAGATAATGAATATTTTTTAGCGTGGACGACAACGCCTTGGACTTTACCTTCGAATGTTGCACTTGTTGTAAATCCGAATGAAAAATATGCGCGCGTTGAATATAAAAATAAAATTTATATAGTTTGTAGCGCGTTGGCAGATAAAATTTTTGTTGAGAATTATAAAATATTGGATGAAATTATTGGAAAAGAGCTTGAAGGAATGGAGTATGAGCCGTTATTTAATTATGATTTGAATAACGTGGCAAGAAATAAAAAAAATAATCGGGCGTTTTGTGTTTTATGTGATGATTATGTAACGCTTACGGATGGAACAGGAATTGTGCATTGTTCGCCGGCATTTGGTGAAGATGATGCGCGTGTCGGCATAAAAAATAATTTAATTTTTTCGCAACCGGTTAATGAGCGCGGATGTTTTAAAGAAAATATGGGAGATTTGGCAGGTAAATTTGTTAAAGATGCCGATGAAATAATTATTAAAAAATTGGACGAGACAGGAAAATTATTTGCATGTTTTAATTATGAGCATAGCTATCCGTTTTGTTGGCGTTGTGACACACCGTTGTTATATTACGCGCGAAATTCATGGTTTATAAAAATGACGGAAGTCAGAGATAAACTTGTGAAAAATAATAATAAAATAAATTGGTATCCGGATAGTATTAAGCAAGGGCGTTTTGGAAATTTTTTAGAAAACGTGGTTGATTGGGGTTTAAGTCGCGAAAGATATTGGGGAACGCCGTTGCCAATTTGGCAATGTGAATGTGGTTATGAGCATATGATTGGAAGTGTTGAGGAATTAAAAAATATGTGTGATGATGATTTAAGCAATTTAGAATTGCACAAGCCATTTATAGATAAAGTGTTTTTAAATTGTCCAAAGTGTAAAAAGAAGATGAAACGAGTTAGCGAAGTTATAGATTGTTGGTTTGATTCAGGTTCGATGCCGTTTGCACAGTGGCATTATCCGTTTGAAAATAAAAATTTATTTGAAAATAATTTTCCTGCAGATTTTATTTCTGAAGCTGTTGATCAAACTCGGGGATGGTTTTATACTTTACTTGCAATTTCAACGCTTTTATTTGATAAAGAGGCGTATAAAAATGTAATTGTTTTAGGTCATGTGCAAGATAAATATGGAAAAAAAATGAGTAAGCACAAAGGAAATGTTGTGAGTCCGTGGGAAGTTTTAGATAATTATGGTGCGGATGTTATAAGATGGTATTTTTATTCTAATAGTGCACCATATTTGCCAAATAAATTTGATTTTGAGGATTTAAAAGAGATCCAAAGAAAGTTTATAAATACGTTGTGGAATGTATATTCGTTTTTTGTTTTGTATGCAAATATAGATAAGTTTGATATAAATAATTATGAAGATGATTTAGATTTAGAAAATGTAATGGATAAATGGATTATGTCGAAATTAAATAGTTTGATAGAAAGCGTTGATAATTTTTTGGGAGAATATAAAATCACGGAAGCTTCGCGATTAATAAATATTTTTGTTGATGAATTAAGTAATTGGTATGTAAGAAGAAGTCGCGAGAGATTTTGGGCTGGCGGAATGGAAAAAGATAAAATTAATGCTTATAAAACGCTTTATAAAGTTTTGATTGAGCTTGTAAAATTATGTGCGCCATTTATACCGTTTATGACCGAGGAAATTTTTATTAATTTAACGAAAAGAGAAAGTGTGCATTTGGAAGATTATCCTGTTGTGGAAAAAAATTTGATAGATAAAGAACTTGAAGAAAAGATGGATTTGGTTTTAAAAATTGTTGAATTAGGGCGATCAGCTAGAAATAATGCGAATATAAAAAATAGACAGCCAATTAGAAAAATGTTTGTTAAGCTGAAAAAAAATTTGGATGATGAGTATAAAAAAATTATTTTGGATGAATTGAATATTAAAGAAATAGAAGTGATTGATGATAATGAAATTTATTTTGATAAAAAATTTGTTGATTATAATTTAAAGCCGAATTTAAAAAATCTGGGTAAAAAATATGGAAAGTATATAAATAAAATAAAAGAAGTTTTGAGTGAGAAGAAAAATGATTTTGGTTTTATTGAGGAATTAAAAAATGGTTTTGATTTAGATTTTGATGATGAGAGAGTAAAAATTGTTTATGATGATGTTTTAATTGAAAAAGAAAATAAAAGCGGTTTTGTTGTGAGTGAGAATAAAAATATTTTGGTTGTGTTAGATAAAAAATTAGATGATGATTTGATAGAAGAAGGATTTGTTAGGGAAATAATAAGCAAAGTGCAGAATATGCGAAAAGAAGCAAAATTTGATGTGATGGATAAAATAATTATTTATTATGAAGCTGGCGATTTTATAAAAAAAATATTTTTGAAGTATGAAGATTTGCTGAAAAAAGAAACGTTGGCAAATGAAATAATAAATGGAAATTTGGATGGTTATGTAAAAGAATGGAATATAAATAATGAGCAGGTTAAGTTTGGCGTAAAAAAAATATAAAAATAGATTTAATAAAAAAAATATCTGTGGTGAAAATAAATTTTTTGCCGCAGATTTTTTTATGCTTAGAAATTAATGTTTTGAATTTAAAAAAATTGGCTTGGATATTAAATAAATTTATAGAAGGAATATTTTTGATGGAGAAAAATATAGTTATTAAAAAAAGCTGAAAGTAAATTTGTAGCTGAATAATGTTTGTCAAATAAAATTTTTGTGGCGGATTTTTTTTTATGATTGGAAAAAAGAAAATTATTGTTTGGATTTTTGTGTTGATAAATTTTTTTTGTTTGAATTTAAATGTTTTGGCTGAAGAAAATTTAGAGAAAAAAGATATAAATGCGTTGGGAGCAGTTTTGATTGATTTTAAAACAGGGAGAGTTTTGTGGGAAAAAAATGCACATGAAAAATTGGCAATGGCAAGTACAACGAAAATTATGACCGGAATTTTAGCGCTTGAAAAAAAAGATTTGGATTTAGAAAAAGAAATTTTAGTTTCGAAAAGTGTTTTGAGTGTGCCAAAAGTTAAATTAAATTTGACGCCGGGCGAAAAAATAAAATTAAAATATTTATTGTTTGCGTTAATGCTGGAGTCAGCAAATGATGCAGCGGTTGTAATTGCAGAAGAAATTTCAGGTAGTGTCGATAGATTTTGTAATTTGATGACTGATAAAGCAAAAGAAATTGGTGCGTTTGACACAAGTTTTAAAACTCCGAATGGATTGGATCGCGATGGACATTTTTCTACGGCATATGATATGGCAATAATTGCAAGATATGCGATGAAAAATGATAAATTTGTGGAATTAATAAATACGCCGAGCGTGAGTTTTAGTTCGGATAAAAAAAATTATGTGGTTAATAATAAAAATAGATTGCTAAAAGAATTTGACGGGGCAAACGGAATTAAAACAGGATTTACAGGAAAAGCCGGACATTGTTTTGTTGGCGCGGCAAAAAAAAATGATATGCAATTAATTTCGGTTGTTTTGGGAAGTGGTTGGGGAGCAAAAGGGAAAGAAGCGAAATGGTCTGATACGAAAAAGATTTTAAATTATGGGTTTGAAAATTATTTTTATAAAAAAATAATATGTAAAGATTGTTTAGCGAAAAAGATAAAAATAAATCGCGCGAGAGAGAAAAATTTGAGTTTAATTTATGAAAAAGATGTAATTGTGCCAATGAAAAAAACGGAAGAAAAAAATTTATGTATTAAAATAGTGACGCCAAAAATATTAGTGGCACCGATTGAAAAAAATAAAATTTATGGTCGCGCAAGAGTTTTTATTGGAAGCGAATGTGTTGCGAAAATAAATTTATTGGCTGATAAAAATATTAAAAGACATGATTTAAAAAGTGTGATGCAAAAAATTTTTTATAAGTGGATAAATTTTGATATGGATTTGGATTTGAATTTTGTTAAATAGAAAATTTGTGGCATGAAAGATGTGTTTTGTAAAAAATTATTTTATGTACACGTAAAAGACGGTTATTGTTTATAAACCGTTTTTATTTTTGTACGGGAAAAATTTAATATTTATCTTGTTAGATAGTGTCTACACAAAGAAAGATAAAAAAGAGGAATAGACTATAAAATATAGTATAATGGAGGGAGTTAAAAAAAAGGAGCAAAATAAAAATGGAAAAAAAGACGTATCGTAGATTTGATATAGGTGATGAGGAGTGGGAGCTAATAGAACCGACATGACGGGTTAGCCCGGGCAACATGGAAGCATAGCCAAAGATAGTCGAAAGTTTATCAATGCAGTTGTTTTGATACTTAAAACAGAATCTCCGTGGAGAAATTTACCGCTCATCAAAGATTTATTCGATGGCAACGAAAAGGTATGTGGAAAAAATTATTTGAGATACTGAAAGGTGATAAAAACTTTGAATGGCTAATAATAGACTCGAGTTATGTAAAAATACATCAGCATGCGACGAAAATCAGGCCATACCAAAAACAAAAGGGGGCTCAATTCGAAAATACACTTAGCCGTCAATGAGTGCGGAATTTCTGTAAAATTTATTGTTACAGAAAAAAAGTATGCCGATTGCAAAGAAGCTATTAACTTACTAAAAAATCTCAATGCAAAATTATTATTTGCAAATAGAGCTTATAATACCAACGAAATCTTGTCTTATATTGCAAAACGAAACATAAAATCAAAACGCGACAGACTTGAACAACGTGGTTATAATCGTAAACTTTATCGCTTTAGACATATTATCGAGAATACTTTCCTTGTTTTTAAGCGTTGGCGTGGCATCGCTACCCGCTATTTCAAAACTTCTGTTGTCTTCAGTGCTTCCTTTTTTGTTCGCGCTATTTTCCTGTCTCTTGCTTCTCTTTAATTTTTTTGTTATCACCCATCTTTTTCTAAAATTATTCTCTTTAAAAAAATTTTGTTTGCTACTTGACAAATAAAAAATTTTGGTTTACCATTGACGGTGAGTTTTAATTTTTAGTAATAAAATCAAGCTTATGAAAATTTTATTTTTTGTTTGACAAGCGAGAATTTAGTGATTACTCGCAGTAGGGAGTAGATTAAATAGCGTTGAATTAAATACTTCACTTCTCGTTTATCATTTATTGCTTTGTTACTTCCTTTTATTTTTTATCGTCTTTGTAGACACTCCCTAAGATAATAAAGTAATATTATGTTATGAGGTCAAATTATGAAAAATAATTCAGTAAATATAAATATTAGTGAAAAAATTGCTCAAGCAAATAAAATTATTTTTGGTACTGGCAAGAGTGATATCGAATTTAACTGTGATCCAAAAATAAAAGAGATTTTTGATAAATTAGAATCGCTAGAAATGCCGGATAAAAAAGATGAGCCAAAGTTTCAAGAAGAAATCTTTCAAAAAACAATGTTGAACATCGTTTTTGGTATTAGAGATGCTTGTTATGACTTTGGCCAAGGTTCACTAAAAATAAATAACGTATCATTTAAAAATTTATTAGATTTGTTTTTAACTAAATTGGAAAGTTTTTCTCGGGCTGTTTTTGAGTCTAAGATAAATGCTGATTTTTATTATTTTTATAATATGACATGTGCTCTAAAAATTATTTTTGATTTTTTAGATGAAAACAAAAATTTATTTAACTCTTCCATAGAAGAAAAACGTTTGTCGATTATAAAGTTCATCATAGAAAGCGAAGCAAATATTTTAGAAAATTATTTTATTGATCGTGATACAACAGTCCAAGATTTAAAAATATATTTAGGGTCTTTTTTTACGACATGCAAAGCGTTAGAATCCTTTCTTAATGGAGGCGATTATTGTTCTTTCTTGAAAGATTTATTAGTTAAGTTAGTAACATATTTGAATGATAATCCTGATTTCCAAAATGATCGTATCGAAATTATTGATAAATTTATTGATAACTTGTATTCTAGAGCTGACGAATATGGAAGATGGCTACGCGTTAATTTTGTATCTACGATAAAGAATATAGACTGCATAGAAAATAATGGTAAAATCTCAGAGAATCTATTAAATGATATATTGGTGTGCCATTTCGATGTTGAAAAGTATTTGTCAGATGATAATTATGCAATTAAAAAATTTGATTATATAGAACGAAGAGTAAATAACTTTAGACGAACTGTTGAAAATATCAGCACAGATAGCTACAAATATGAAGTGGATAGATGCATCCACAATATAGAAATATTTGAAGATAATCTCAAAATACTTTGGAATGGTTGTAACTTATTTTTTCATACTTGCAGATCGAGTTGTATAATTAATAACAGCGATGATAATCTAAATAAGTATGAACGAATAAAACAAGATCGGGCAACGCTTTTTAATAAATTTCGTGAACTTGAAA
>CAMVHY010000032.1 GCA_947167415.1 uncultured Clostridia bacterium | reverse complement strand
TTTAATTTGACCAATATCAATTGGTCCTTTTGTATTATTACTTCCTGTTTGCATAAAAGATAATCCTCCCTCAAATTTTTTATAACAAAAATAAAAAACAAACTACGTTATTATTTTAACATACACAAAATCAAATATCAATCATAAATAAAATTTTTTTAATTTCATCAATAAAAAAGATGGGTGATTTTTAAGATAAAAAAATAAAAATAGAACCCGACTTTTTAGGAATATTTTTTGTTTCACTGATAATAAATCAAAAATTGTTATGTAAAAAATAAAAATGATAGAGATAAATAATTTTTTACCACATATACGTTTTGTTTCTAAAAAATATAAGGTCAAAAGAAAAATCACAAGCCGAAGCCTGTGATTTTTTTTAATCGCAACAATTTTTATTTGAACACGGATTATTTTCGATTGGAAAAACTTTTTGATGGGCTAATTCTTCTTGTACATACATTAATGATTCACCAAATCTTTGAAAATGAACAATTTCGCGCTCACGTAAAAATCTTATTGGATCCATTACATCTGGATCATCTATAAAGCGCATTATATATTCATAAGTTATTCTAGCTTTTTCTTCCGCTGCCATATTTTCATATAAATCAACTTTTGGATCACCTGTTGATTGCAAATAAGCAGCAGTAAATGGATCGCCACTTGCATTTGCTGGATAAATTCCAACACCGTGATCAACATAATACGCATCAAGGCCACTTTTTTTTAATTCTTCCGGTGTCATATCACGCGTTAACTGATGAACAATTGCTCCAATAATTTCGAGATGAGCTAGTTCTTCTGTTCCAATATCGTTTAAAGTTGCTTTTGCTTGCGGAGTTATCATCGTAAACCTTTGGCTCAAATATCTTAATGACGCGCCAATTTCTCCGTCAGGTCCTCCGTATTGTGTCAAAATTAATTTTGCCAATGCCGGATTTGTTTTTTTTATTTTCACTGGATACTCAAGTTTTTTTTCATAAATCCACATAAATATTTTTTCCTCCTAATTTTTATTAAGCCGGATTTAAATTAAAATTTGATTTTTCTGACCATGGCCACGGATTATTTATCCAATTCCATGAATTTGTATTGCAATATGATCTAAAAGAACATAAAGGCCCAAAATTTTTTTCATAATTCATTCGGCACATATCAGCTTTTTTTGCGATCTTGTTATATAAATTTAAAGCGTAATTATCTTCCGGATGCGTGTTTAAATACAAACCCAAATCAACCAAAGCAAAATCTAATTGCATAATTTTTTCCATTTCAAAATCTTTTTCGTATCGCATTTTTAATCTTCCTCCATAAAATTATTTTTTATTTCGCGAAAAAATTTATTTTTAGCGTAAAAATCAAATTTGCACAGCATATTTAACTCTGGAAAAATTGTTCCAAAATATAAACCAGATTTTAAATCATAGACTTGATTTATTTTTTGAAATGGAACATACGCCTGAGCAAGTTTTGCTTTCGACGAAAAAAAATTATTAAAAGCCAATTTTTTATCCCTCCATTTTGTAAAAAGTTTTTATAAAAAAACTTGTTTCTCAGTTATAATATTTTCTGTAAATAAAAAACGTGCATACGATTTTTTATTTATTAATCAAAAGGGGGATTTTTTTATGGCCAAAGTTGCAATCATTGGCTCAGGTGGTTTTGGTTGTTCCATCGGGATTTTGTTAAACAAAAATAATCATGAAGTAAAAATTTGGTCTTATAGTCAAAACGAAATAGATCAAATAAATAAAACGCATGAGAATAAAGATTTTCTGCCGGGAATTAAAATCCCTGAAAGTATTTTTTTCTCGAATAATAGCGAAGAAATTCTTTCGGACGCAGAATTTATAATTAATGCATTGCCATCAAAGTTTGTTCGTGCGACTTTAAAAAATTTTTCTTTTAAGCCCAATCAAAAAATTCTTAATGTCTCAAAAGGAATCGAAGACAAAACTTTCATGCGTATGTCGGAAGTCATTTACGACGTGACAAAAAATAATAATATTGCGGCACTTTCGGGTCCAACGCACGCCGAAGAAGTTTCAAAATTTTTGCCGACAGCATGTGTTGTTGCGTCAAAAAATATTAATCTTGCTCATGAAATACAAAAATTATTTAATAACGATTTTTTCAGAGTTTATACAAGTTCAGATATTATTGGCGTTGAGTTAGGTGGAACATTAAAAAATATTATTGCGTTGGCAACAGGAATTTCTGACGGTTTAGGTTTTGGAGATAATACAAGAGCGTCGTTAATAACTCGTGGCTTAATTGAGATTTCGAGATTCGGAGAAAAAATGGGAGCCAAACCTGAAACTTTTAATGGCTTAAGCGGATTAGGAGATTTAATTACAACGTGTGTAAGCGAACATGGAAGAAATCGTCGAGCAGGAATTTTATTGGGACAAGGCATGAAATTAGATCAGGTTGTAGAAAAAATAAAAATGGTTGTCGAAGGAGCAAATAACATAAAACCGGTTTATGAGCTGGCAAAAAAATCAAATTTAGAATTGCCAATTATTTTCGAGGTTCATAAAATTTTGTTTGAAAATAAAGATCCAAAACAATCCGTTTTAGATTTAATGTTACGTGCGCCAAAACCAGAGCAAATTTAAAAATTTTAGTTTCATAAAAAAAGATCGCGGGATGGTTTTTACCCGCGATTTTTTTGTTCATTTGATTTTATTTTTATATATAAAATATATTTTTTAAATTAGTTGACACATATGATTCTTGTGTGATATAATAAAATTGCAGTTTGATATGTAAATTTTGCTTTTGTTTGTTTATTCGAGGTGATTTTTATGGAAAATAATTATCAAAAGCAGGGACGCTGGTTAATCACAAAATTTTTTTTAGGTTCTGTATTTAGTATATTACTTTTACTTAGTCTTGCTTTAACTGTTTCACTCGCTTTAATTATTGGTTTGGCATTTTTAGGAGTTTTATTGGGATCAGGAGGAGGTAGTATTCCAAACACCGATAGTCTTGGCAAAGTTTTGGCTTTTTGTATAGCGTATTGTTGGAATGCTATCGGAGATTGTGTTGAAGATAAAGCAATTGGTACAAACATGAAACAAGAGGAAAAGGAAGATGAAACAGGATGGTTTTTGCGCGTACTTAATGAACAAGCTAATCGTGATCAAAGTCTTGCGATAAAAATAACAAAGGGTATATTTGGAATTTTAATTGCTCTCGTGTGTTTGACCGGAAGCGGATTTGCAGGTTATTTATTTTTTAATGCGTTAATGTCAGGAACACTTGTTTTAAACTTGGGTTTGCTTTTATCTTTAGGCGCGACAGTCGGTCTTGGTTTTGGAGTTTTATTGATGTTCGCAGAGATTTATAAAATCGTCAAATCTGTGCAAAAGTATTACTGTGATACAAAAATAAAAGAATATCTTGGAAGGTTTAATCAGAATCAAAAGCAAGAAAATTCAGTATATAAACAAGCAGAAATAAAATTTGATCAAATGGTAAAAGAAAATAAAATTAGCGATTTTATCGAGGAAAAAACGTCAAATAAAAACAATGGTAATATAGAAGTTTTAACTCAGCTTTTTAGTGATAAACATAAAAAGGTGAAACTTGACAAAAATGACAAGATAAAGATTTTTGTACTCATTAATAAATTCGGCGTAGATGACTCTAACTCTAAAAAGCAAATTAATGAAATTATAAACAGCTACCGAAAATGAAAATAATACGTTTTAGTTTATATCTATATATAAAAAGCAAAAAAAATATAGCGACGCAAAGTCGCTATATTTTTTTTATCTTGATTGTTCTCCTCTTCTATCGTCTTGCTGTTCATCTTTATTAAAGAGATTGAGATATTTTTTCAATCGCTTATTGACACACTCAAGATTGCTAATCTTTTGATCGGAATTTTCCACATGATTTGGCGTCCCATCATCAAATTTTTGATAGTCCATATTATAACCAGCATCTGCTCTTGATTTAGCCTCATAATTTCCATACGAAAAATCATTTAGGGTTACATCTCTAATTCCTCGTAACTCCAAAATTTCTCTTTGCAAATAATTTATCTCCCTATCCAATGTATTTAAATCTTTCTGTTCTGTTTTACTAAGTGTAACCTTTTTCATGAGACGGTTATACTTTGCCTTCATAGCAACCAAATCTTTTTTCTTTTCTTCTAAGGTTTCTTTAACCTGATTTAATTTCTCAGCTATTTCTTCTTTTTCATATTTTTCAGGATTCAAAGCTTTTCTAGTTTCTTTTGCTTGTTTTTCTAAATTTTCGGCTACGAATTTATTAACTGCGCCAATAAAACTTTTTCCACCAGATCTATCTGTTTTGTTTATAACTCTGTCGCTTATATTTTCTTTACTCACTGGATTAAAATCACTGCTATTTAAAACGCCATTAAATCCACTAAAATCAAAATTTGCAAACGATTCATTACTCATTTTTATTTCCCTCCACATATTTTTTTATGGCACAAATAATTCTATGCCATACATTAATAATAACAAAAAAAAATTTTTCTGTCAAGACTTTATTAAAAAAACATAAACATAAATTATTTTTTTATAAAATATCTCCCATAGAAAAACTTGGTTCCATAATCGCAAGCATTATTATAGCTAAAATTAATCCGATCGCAATCGTCAGTATTGGCTCAATTAATTTCTCCAGCTTTCTTATATTATTCATAAATTCACTTTCAAAATATTTTTCGCAATGCGCCGCAACATTTGATAAATTTCCACTACTTTCTCCGATATTTATCATTTCAACCAAAATCTCATCAAAAATTTTTGTCTCGCCAATCGCTTGGCTTATTTTTTCTCCGCTTTTTATTTTTTTTATCACCACCTCAAAATTATTATCCAAAAATTTATTATCAATAACTTCTTTTGCATTTAAGATCGCAAAAACAATATTTACGCCTGAACTCAACATAATATTTAAGATCTGCGCAAACATAAAATTTAAATACGGCCGATAAATTTTTCTTATAAACGACAAAAATAAAAATTTCCCGTAAAACAATTTTCCCCGATCGCTCTTAAAAAAAATTTTTAAAGCCAAAAAAAATATTATTAAAATCGCTATCAAAAACAAATAATAATTACAAACAAAGTTACTTATGCCAACAACAAATTTTGTCATAACAGGCAAATCATTTTCACCAAACATTTGACTATAACTCGGAATAACAAAAACCAAAGCAAAAATTAAAACTGCGAGCATCATAATACAAACTATAACGGGATAAATTAAAACGCGCGAAAAATTTTCTGCTAAATCCGCTTCACGTTCATAATAATTCGCAAGTTTATAAATCACTTGATTTAAATTTCCGCTAGATTCTCCTGCCTTTATCATACTTATTATAAATCCGGAAAAATATTTTTTATATTTTAATAAGCAACTAGAAAAAGATTGCCCGGCCAAAATATTTTTATCTATATCGCCCAAAATTTTATTCATCAGCTTTTCTTTTTTATTCTTCAAACTATTTATATACAAAATATTTATTGCTTTGCTTATTCCGATTCCTGCTTCCAGCATAAAAAAAATTTTTTTAAATAAAATCGCCAGCTTTCTTTTACTTATCTTTCCGATTTTTATCACCTTCATTTTTTTCACACTTTTTTTTTCGCAACATAACCTATTATAAAAAAATTTTTTTTGTGAGGGATTTTATTCATGCAAGAAAATTCAGGAAGTTTACAAATTCAAGTCACTGATACATCAATTGGAATGCCAATTCCAAATGCAAAAGTAATAATAAAAGATGAATCAAATAATACAATCGAAGAATTAATTACAGATAATTCAGGACAAACGCCAATTATAAATTTGCCTGCACCAAATATAAATTTTTCGCTCGAAGAAAATAATAATGCAACGCGTCCTTATTCTATTTATAATCTCCAAGCTTCTTCACCGGATTATAATTTAAAAAATATAATCGGCGTGCAAATTTTGCCACGTGATCTCGCAATTCAAGAAATAAATCTTGAGCGAAAAGATAAACCAAATCAAGAAAATAATATTATTATCCAACCAAATACTTTATGGGGGAGCTACGATCCAAAAATTCCTGAAGATCCAACAAAACCATTAAATTTTCCGTCAGGCGAAGTTGTTTTAAATAAAATAGTTATCCCAGAATATATTGTTGTTCATGACGGTGTGCCAAGCGACAGCTCAGCAAAAAATTATTATATTTTATTTAAAGACTATATAAAAAACGTTGCGTGCAGCGAAATTTATTCGACTTGGCCAGATGCAACCCTTCGTGCAAATATTTTGGCTATAATCTCGTTTGTTTTAAATCGCGTTTATACAGAATGGTATCGAAATAAAGGCTATGATTTTACAATTACATCTTCGACAGCGTATGACCATGCATTTTTTTATGGCAGAAATATTTATAAGTCAATTTCTATTATCGTAGACGAAATGTTTAACACATATATAACTAAATTTGGCATAAGACAACCGCTTCTCGCACAATATTGTGACGGAAAAAAAGTTTCATGTCCGAATTGGTTATCACAATGGGGATCAAAATATCTTGGCGATCAGGGTTATAGCGCCATAAATATTTTACGAAGATATTACGGACAAGATATTTATCTTGATCAGGCGCAAAAAATTTCCGGCATTCCAATTTCTTTCCCCGGAACGATTTTGCAAGTTGGATCACGAGGTCAAAACGTTCGTACAATTCAATCTCAACTTTCTGCAATAAATAAAAATTATCCTGCCATTCCAAAATTAAAAGTCGATGGAATTTTTGGGAACCAAACTCGTCAAGCTGTCCAAACTTTTCAAAACGTATTTTATTTACCGGCGACAGGTTTAGTTGATTTTAAAACTTGGTATAAAATCTCAAATGTTTATGTAGCTGTACAAAAATTAGCTGAGTTAGTTTAAATAAAAAAAACGACTGAATTTTTATTTTCTAATCGTTTTTTGTTTTACATTTTGGTTGGTTTTTTGTTTGCCTAAATTTTCTTCAAGACTACTGGATTGATCTGGTATAAGATTTTGTGAGCTTCTCAGATTTTTATTTTTATCGGTGATCATATTATCGCTCTCAATATTACAACAACAACCAAATATTTTTTCGAATAACCACGGCACCCAAAAAATAGCACCAAAAGTGATTATTGCAAGCCAGAGAGGTGTTTTGCTTTTGTCATTTTTGCGTCGCTTGCCAAGACGTTGCCAATTTGTATTTTTTGAGGCTAGTGAATCTGCAACATAACCTGAATTAACTGAACTACTCAATTTTTGTCCAATTTTATTTACTAGAAGCTGATTTTGATTCGTAACACAATTTTGCTTAGCTTTATTATCAATCTCCAATTTAATACCAAATCTTTCCTTAATTCTATTTACCAGAAATTGACTTTGCACATTTCTAATCACATCCTTCATGTAATCAGTAATATGATCTTCATTAAACCCTAAAACTTCGCTTTCGTTATTGGTTAACATTATACGTCCTACATGTTTACAATCGTTATAAGCATCTAATAACACATTTACACAATCTACATCGAATTTTATTTTGTTATATGCCCCAGATTTACCAATACAATAACAAAAATCATTAAAATCTTTTGGGGAAGTAAATTTATATCGTCTAACACAAAAAATAAAATTTTCTTTCGAAATCTCGTCTGGAGCACCTGTCCGACATTCCTTTGGATAATTGGTGCATCTGTAAAATTCCAACAGCCATCTAAAATAATATTGATTATCGATATTATCTGGAATCAAAGTTTCAAATTTTTGTTTACTAATGTCATAATCCCCAATTTTAAACTTAGAGCAGGCCATTATCTTCAACTCTTCCAGTGTTAACTTAGAATTGTAGTTATTGTTAACTTGATTTTCCAATATAATTTTATTGTTGTCATCTTTATCTTTTGGAAGAACTCCTTTTTCGATAAAAATTTGTTGGACAAAATCGTCCAATTCAGCATAAATTTTATTTTTATAGCATGTTAAACTCGTACATTGTAAATCAACATCAATCTTTTCTTTTATATTTTGGGAATATTGATAACTAGCATCCCCACAATACGTGTTTGGCGAAAAAAGTTTCGTAGATTCGAACAACTTTATAATGTCTTGTTTTTCGTGCGGAATGCACTGCTCACACTCAAAACATAACCTATACATGATAACACTTAGGTCACAGCTATCGCCTTTGACAAAATTATTTTCTCCAAAATTATCTTTTAAGACCTTTTCTAAATCATAATTTTTATCAAAACTAAATTTGTGTCTTATCAAATTAATTAAACTCGGTGTGAAAATGCACTTACCATATTTAGTTTTAATCCCTGAAATTTCATCTTCTCTCAAACTATACTTAAAAGGCAAAAAAACTGTCCCAAGCAAGCTTTGTTTACTTTTTATCAATATATCCAAAGCAACTTGAGATACCGAATTGTCTTTGCAACCACTAAGAAGTACTAGCCAAGTTCCGAAGTCAAATTTTTCTGGAGGCAATTGTGTAAAATAATTATTTATTATCTTTGTACAATCTATAGAAATATCCATATGCAGTTTCTTAAGTTTTGTTAATAATTTGGCTATGAAATTTATTAAGCCCGGATCACATTTAACGTGTTTGAATTCAGAATTAAATATATCATTTAAAACTTTAGCAACATCACTACACTGATTTTTATCTTTATCAATAAAACTAGATAAAATTCGGATTATAAGGTATATAGTTCCATCATCCCAGATTTTTGAATCTGCAAAATTAAATTCCATGACTTCCAAAAACTCGTTTACAGAACAAGTTTTAATAGGAAATCTAAGGAAAAAGTAAATAAGTCGAAGATAATTTTGAACATCGCTATTTTCATTGCTTTGTTTGTGTGATTTTATAAAATTAAGTATTTGCTCTAGGGAATTTAATTTTTCATTATTATTATCGCCAAAATCTATTTGTTCCAAAAATGTTTTTCCATTAGACTTCAGTGTATGGTTGTAACCCATAAAATAAACTCCTGCCCGCGGACAAAAAATCAAAAGCTCATAACAAGTTTCAATTGATAATTTTATATTTTTGGTAAAAAGCTGTGACTTGATATGATCCATAAGGTATAGCATATATTCGTTTGTGAATTCTTTTTCACTTTCATTTTTTTCTTTACAAAATTTTAACAAACTGGCATTGTCAGTTATTTTATCAAATTCGGATGCATCAATTATTTCATTATCTTGTTCTTCATTATTTTCTTTCATAACAACTTTCCTCCTAACTTTTATTTTACCATAACAAAATAATAAAATCAATTTTTTTCTGTAAAACAATTTTTTTTAGACTTTTTTATATAAGTGATTTGAATATGCATGTAAAAAAATGTTGTTATCCAAATAACAGCCAAACTAAAAAAAACGACTGGATTTTTATTTTCCAATCGTTTTTTATTTTACATTTTGGTTGGTTTTTTGTTTGCCTAAATTTTCTTCAAGACTACTGGATTGATCTGGTATAAGATTTTGTGAGCTTCTCAGATTTTTATTTTTATCGGTGATCATATTATCGCTCTCAATATTACAACAACAACCAAATATTTTTT
>CAMVHY010000031.1 GCA_947167415.1 uncultured Clostridia bacterium | reverse complement strand
TGTATTCATAACGTCTGTGTTTGCGACGCTTTTTTCAAAAGTATCATCGTGAAACTGTCGACCATCCAATAAATATTGGACAATTTTTTTTATAGCCTTATCATCTAATTTACAATTACCATTTTTTAACTCAGTTTCAAAATGATAGAATTCAGTAATTTGATTTAATAACAATGTAAGACTTTCGACACTGATATCTGTATCATATTCAGTAGGAACTCTACATTGTTTCTTATCACTCGTAACTTGACAACCAAAATGATATTCCGATTTCGTTTCTGTATTGCTTAAATCAAACTTTGTTTTTTTATATCTGAACTTTCCCGCTAAATTAAGCATAAAGTTTAGCATATTTTTATTTTTAATTTGTGTATCATACCCTTTTTCATCATTTTCATTGTTTTCATTGTCTTTGTTTTCATTGTCTTTATTGTCGTTCTGATTTTTTTTGTTTTTCTTAGATTTAGCACTATTTAATTTGATGTGTTGTTGTAATCTTATGTGAAACGGAAGGTATAAAACATTATTGTTTCCAATCAAAGCTTTCAAAGCATCGCCTATAACACATTTACTTTCTTTATTTTCGTCAAATATGCATTGTTCCATCCATTGTTCTATCAAAACTTGATTAGGATGTTGCGCTCCGGTTAGAAAAGTAGATATACCACAAATTAAATCAATATATTTTGCTTCGTTTTTTTTATTATTTAAATCCAATTTTTCCAACGAAGTACCCAAACAGATTTTTTTAGCCAAAAACTGAATAAATTTAACCGGACGATCAGACTCATTCTCAAATTCTTTTTTATTATTTTCTTTCAATTCATCCATAGTCTCTTTATAATTTTTAAAAAATATACTATTGCTATTTGCGATACATTCAAGTAATTCTTTATAATTATCAATGATTTTTAACCTATCAGCCTCTGGTAAAAACTGGTTATTTATAAAAATAACATTCATAAATGTCTGAACAATATAAGCAAAAAAACTTTCACCATGCCATAAATCACCCGAATTATAACCTAATAATGAGTTTAATTTTTTCGATAATTCTCCAAATAACAAACCAGTCGGCATCCAAGAAACCAAGTTCGATCCGTTATAGTAACCTAATTGTTCCGCACCATATACTTTCGCAATATTTATTCCTTGATCATCGTTTATTAAACCAACGAGATCGTGGTCATCTGGTCCGCTCGAAGGTAAAGCCCATACTTTCATTTTGCCAATCAAATTTTTCTCTAGGTCACTAAGTATATTTCCTGAGTCTTCAGATCCTGTTGATGGATAAATAAATTTGAGAAAATCGCCGGGGAAATTATTTATAAAACGCTCTACGTCATCCAAAAAACAACCTAGTAGATTCGCTGCTTCCCTATTAATTTCCTTTCTTGCTATTTGGTTTCCTAGTCTTCTCATATGTTTTAACCAAGCGATATATTCTTCTCTTGAACTCCTGGACCCATCTCTTCCGCCAGCTATGTCTGTAGCTTTACAGGTATTACTCTTGTGCACGGTTGCATCTCCAAAGCATGCTACATCAGCGTATGCTAAAACAGGCATAATTCCCGGATATTCTTTTGATTTACTTGATATCGCCGCATTAATATAAAAATCCTTTTCACCAACCATATCCATACTCATTTTAAAACCCCTCCTTAATAAATGATAACTAAATTATATCATAAAAAAAATATTATTGCAAAAATATTCTTTTACAAACACATTTAATTATAATTGTAATTATAATCAATAAAATTTACAAACAAAAAAAATGATGTCGACGACAACATCATTTGATTTACTTGATATCGCCGCATTAATATGAAACTCCTTTTTATCTGCCATATTCATATCCATTTTAAAAGTCACCTCGCACTTAAAAAGCTATAACCGAATTATATCATAAAAAAAATATTATTGCAAAAATATTCTTTTACAAACACATTTAATTATAATTGTAATTATAATCAATAAAATTTACAAACAAAAAAAATGATGTCAGCGACAACATCATTTTTATAAATTTTATAATCCAATTTTTTATGCACTCATAGATATACGGTTAAAATTTTTTTAAAATATAAACCCGACATATATATTTTTTTACATACAAACAAACATTTTAATTTTATGACAACTCATTTAAACACTCAAATTCTTCCTGCTCAATATTTTCTATTTCATCACAAGAAATTTTTGCCGTACCAACAACATAAACATTTTTATCCAAATTAATTAATTTCACGCCTGTCGCATATCTACTCTGAGTCGAGATATCTTTTATTTTTATTCTAATTATATTCCCTTCCGAATTTATTAACATAACCTCATCAAAATTTTTTACGAATTCAAGAGCAATTACCTTACCCTTTTTTTCTTTAATTTTATAATAAATTCTTCCTTTGCCTCCGCGTTTTTGCACAACAAAATTTTTATCTTCAACACATTTTCCAAATCCATTCTCAGAAACAAATAAAGCTTTTAAATCATCAAAAATTAATCCTGCTCCAACAACAAAATCATCTTTATTTAATTTTATTCCGTGAACTCCATGAGCTGTTCTTCCGGTCGGTCTTATATCACTTTCTTCAAACGTAATTCCAAAACCATTTCGTGTCGCAATAAATATTTTTTTATTCCCATCAGATTTTAAAACCGAAATCAATTCATCATCATCATAAAACTCAATTGCTTTAATTCCATTTTTATTTATATTTTTAAATTGCGCGAGACTTACTCTTTTTACAAATCCTTTTTTCGTTATCATTATAAAATAATCATTTTCAGAATAATCATTAACGGGCATAATCGTAGAAATTTTTTCGTCTGGATTTAAATTTAATAAATTTATCGCCGCTGTACCTTTTGCTGTTCGACTCGATTCAGGAATTTCATATGCCTTTTTTTTATAAACTCGTCCCAAATTCGTAAAATATAAAATCATGCTATGCGTATTCGTCACAAAAATATCTTTTATTAAATCCTCTTCACGCATTTGCATTCCAATTACACCACGTCCGCCACGATTTTGACTTTTATAAGTATCGAGCGATAATCTCTTTATATAATCAAACTTAGTTAATGTTATAACATTTTGTTCATCATCAATTAAATCTTCTATATCTATTTCATTTTCCATTGGCAAAATTTTTGTCCTGCGCTTATCTGCATATTTATTTTTTATAATTTCTAATTCAGATTTTAAAACGTCATATAATTTATTTTTATCCTCCAAAATATTTTTATACTTATCACTTAAATCACTAATTTCTTTATGCTCTTCACTTAATTTTTCTTGTTCCATATTAGTTAAGCTTTTAAATCTCATTTCCGTAATAGCAACAACTTGTTCCTGCGACAAATTAAAATTTTTTATTAAAACATCTTTTGCCATATTAATATCATTTGCATTTCTAATAATATTTAACACATCATCTATATTTTTTAATGCAATTAAATAACCTTCTAAAATATGCTGACGTTTTAATGCTTTATTCAAATCAAATTTTATTCGCCGTGTCAAAACATTTATCTGATGATCAATATAATAATCCAACATTTGCTTTAAATTTAAAATCTTTGGCTCGTTATCAACAAGCGCTAACATTATTACGCCAAAAGTTTCTTGCATCTGAGAATATTTATATAACTGATTTAAAACTATATTTGCATTTGCATCACGTTTTATATCAATAACAATTTTTATTCCATTTCTATCACTTTCGTCACGAATATCTGATATCCCATCAATTTTCTTATCCTTAATTAACTCCGCAATTTTTTCAATCATACGCGCTTTATTAACTTGATAAGGAATTTCTGTGACAGTTATATTTTCACGATTATTTTTATTTACGTGAATCTCGGCTTTTGCACGCATTAAAATTTTTCCGCGACCAGTTTTATAAGCTTGTTTTATCCCGTTTAAACCCAAAATATTTGCGCCCGTTGGAAAATCAGGACCTTTTATAAATTCCAACAATTCATCGATACTTAAATCAATATTATTTTTTCGTGCATCTATAATTTTAAAAATCGCATCTATCAACTCAGAAATATTATGCGGTGGAATATTGGTCGCCATTCCGACAGCAATTCCTGACGATCCATTTGCTAACAGATTTGGAAACTTCGCTGGCAAAACAGTCGGTTCTTCAAACTCGCCATCATAATTCGCCACAAAATCGACTGTATTTTTATCGATATCATCAAGCATTGACATCGAAATATTAGTTAATCTTGTCTCTGTATAACGAGCGGCAGCGGCACCATCTCCATCAATTGAACCAAAATTTCCGTGCCCGTCAACCAACGGATATCTCATAGAAAAATCTTGTGCCATTCTTACCATTGCATCATATATCGCTGCATCTCCATGCGGATGATATTTTCCCATTGTATCTCCGACAACACGCGCGGATTTTTTGTGTGCTTTGTTAGGCTCTAAACCTAATCCATCCATTGAATATAAAATTCTGCGATGAACAGGTTTTAATCCATCTCGAACATCAGGTAATGCACGCGCGACAATGACACTCATTGCATAATCCAAATACGATTCTTTCATCATTTTGCAAATTTCAGCACATTTAATTTCTCCGTTTAAATTTAAATTATCTTGCTCAAATTCGTCTGACATAAAAACTTCCTCACTTATAAATATTATTTCACGTTTAATATTATATAAAAAATAAAATCACAAAAGCAAATAAAAAAAAGCCTTTTAACTAAAAT
Source organism: uncultured Clostridia bacterium (assembly GCA_947167415.1). Lineage (GTDB taxonomy): Bacteria > Bacillota > Clostridia > Lachnospirales > CAMVHY01 > CAMVHY01. The sequence continues at coordinate 5,031 of CAMVHY010000031.1, read as the reverse complement.
AGCTAATGGCTTTTTTATGCCCGAAATCGGATTTGAACCGATACATCTTTTGGATACTGGATTCTAAGTCCAGCGCGTCTACCAATTCCGCCATCCGGGCTAAATTTTTAACCGCATAATTACATTATCATAAAAATCTTTGATTTTAAACTCACGATTATAATATAACATAAAAGAATTTTGGCCGTTATCCCTAGGCAAAGAAACTGATCCTGGATTTATATAAATTATCTCACCGATTTTTTCAATCGTTGGAATATGAGTATGACCGTGAATTATTATATCGCCGGAGTTTAAAAAAGGCAAATGATTTTTATTATAAATATGACCGTGCGTCAAAAAAATTAATCTATTTTCGAGATACATATTAATATAATCAGCGCGAATTTCAAAATTTAATACAGCTTGATCAACTTCAGAATCACAATTTCCTCGCACGCATATTATATTATTTTTAATTGAATTTAAAAGCTCGGCAACTTTTTGTGTATCATAATTTTTTGTCAAACTATTTCTTGGTCCATGATACAGTAAATCTCCCAACAAAATAAGTTTATCCGGCCTTTCTTTTTCATACTCGTACATTAATTTCTCACAAAAAAATAAAGAACCATGTAAATCCGATGCAAACATTAATTTCATAAAAACCGCTCCATAATTTATTTTTTTTCATCATAACAAAAAAGCGCCCAATTTTTTTATTGAGTGCTTGCAATTCAAAAATAAATTTATAGCTTTAGCAAATAATTTTTATTTACCTCTAAATACACTTATTTTATTTCTTCATTTTCTTTCAAAAAAGATGGAGGCATAAAATGGTTTTCAATACCTCTTTTCAATAAACCAAAAAAAGAACCATCATCATCCTTCGTTCCCAATTTTTTTACATTGTTTATGTCTATAGCATTAATAACGTTAGCCAATCGGTTAGCTTGTTCAATTTTATTTGTGAGTTGGTTAACACTTGATATATTAATGTTACTTATTATTTGATTTTCTTTTTTATCTCTATCATCTTTTTCATGCAACGATTCATTTGTTTTAATTTTTTTCTGTGCTTGCTTTTTATGATCTACAAAACCACCGAGAAACATCATAATTAATCCCGGTAATAGCAACCACAAATGCGCAACGCAAAAACAAACAGCGATGACAGGAAGTAAAGTTCGTACTGCCTGTAAAGAAATATAAACTTTAATTAGGACACTCTTGTTTTCTTTTTTGGCGTTTTTAAAATAATTATCTAGTAAAGGCAAAGTTACACTGAGTATTTTAGAAATAATCAACGATCCTAAAACAAAACCAACTGCTACTAAGCTCAAGTTTAATCCAAAAAAAACACAGGAAACCCCAAAATATTTGGCAAACTTCCACCAATTTCTTTTTACCGCTGGCAAACACTCACCCATATCATTGCTTTTGTAGATAAATTTACAAGCTTCCCAAAAATCTTTGGCAAAAATAATTATTTCGTCACAGGCAAATTTTGAAAACCTTAGCCCGCGATTTCCCCAAGTTTTAAAAGCTTTTTTAGTTTCAGGTTTAATAATTTCTGACATAATATATCCAAACTCCTTATTAAAATTAAAAATTTGTGACAGTGTTCATTATAAAACAAAAAAAATAATTTATCAATACATAATTATATTTTTTATTAGTTTTTACCGAAATCAGATTATCAAACGGATAGCATGTTAAATACAACGATGAGATTATAATATTTTTTTAGCAAATATATGCCTTGTTTAATTTAGCATTTTCGCATTTATTTATTGTGTTTTTACAAAGTCAAAGTGTATTTACTGAGAATTGTCTTATATATAATTTCAAGCATTTTAATTTTGTTCGATTAAAACTTTTTTTGGCAATATAACTACAAGAAAGAATGTGTATCTGGAAAAATTTTATTTTAAAATATATAAACTTTATGGATGTTACACATCAAAAAGATCATATAAAAGTTAAAGCTGAAATTTTTAATTCCCTTCTTTTTTCATAATAATTACCTTTCGAGGCACAGTAAATTTCTTTACTGCGTTTTTTTGAGTTTGATTATGCACGGAACGCACTTCTTTTTGTAAATTGGTATTGCCATGAGATTTATGATACAAAATCAGACAATAAACCTCAAACTTCTTATATGTATCATGTCGTGGCTAGTTTTTTTAAAAAAGGGAATGTGTGAAATAAATAATTAAACATAAAAAAGACTTGTCTAATTTAGCAAGTCTTTTTCTAAAAATAAATTTTATCGAGTATATGATTTAATTTCGCGATTGCTAGTCCATAATTAGTTATATTTATATTTTGTTTTTTGGCTTGGTTTATGCGAGAAAGCATAAATTTTTTATTAAACATACAGGCGCCACAATGGATTATTAAATCATATTGAGTCAAATCTTCCGGAAAATTATTGCCACGTGAAAATTCTATTTTTAAATCAAAGCCTAAATAATTTTTTAACAATCTTGGAATTTTTATGCGACCAATATCTTCATCAAGCGGAATATGTGTACATGCTTCGGTAATTAAAATTTTTGAATCAGGTTTTAATTTATCAATAAAATCTGCACCTTTTTTAAATTCTTTTATATCGCCTTTATAACGCGCCAATAAAATCGAAAACGAAGTTATTTTTATATTTTTGGGTGTGTTTTCAGCGATAAAATTAAAAATCTGCGAATCAGTTATTATTAACTTTAAATTTTGATTCAGGATTTTCAGCGCATCTAAAAAATTTTCTTTTGTCACACACGTAACTATTGCTTTATGATCGAGCAAATCGCGAATAATTTGAACTTGCGGTAAAATCAATCTTCCTTGAGGCGCTTGAATATCTTGTGGCATAACCAACAAAACAGAATTGCTATGATTAATTAAATCTCCAACAATACTCGTTTCTTGATATGGTTTTATTTTTATTAAATTATTTATCAGTAGATCTATATTTATATTTTCTTGCGCACTAATTTTTATCGGTCGTAAATTTGTTGTCTCAAAAATTTTTGTTTCAAGCTCGTTTAAATAATCTGGCTCTAAAATATCAATTTTATTAATCACGATTACTTTTGGCACATCGTGAATTTTTTTCATAAATTCAAGTTCTTCTTCAAAGTCAAGCTCATTTATCAAAACGATTGCCATGTCGATTTGATTTATAACTTCCAAAGTTTTTTTGTTTCGCAAATCACCAAGACAACTCATATCATTAATCCCGGCTGTATCAATAAATAAACACGGTCCAAGATTTTTTATTTCCATAGCTTTTTTTACTGGGTCAGTCGTAGTTCCTTCGACAGGCGAGACAATTGAAACATTTTGTTTGGTAATTTTATTAATCAAAGATGATTTTCCAGAATTGGGTTTGCCAAAAATTGCAATATGCGTCCGTAGTGAATTAGGCGTTTGTAAAAAACTAGAAACATTACTTTTCGACATATTATTTGGATAAGCCATCGTATAATTTATTCACCTACCTTTCTTTTAAAGTTCTTTGCTCACACACCCAGCTCAAGATTATCATATATTTTTCTGCCAAGTAAATAATAAAACAGCGTTGTACCAAAATATTTGCTAAATTTAACTACTGCTTATCAATTTTAATTTCACCAGCAGGCAACAATTTATTGTTCGACATCTCTTCCTGTTCTTTTAATATTTTTTCGTTTTTGTGATTCAAATTATTTGTAATTTACGCTATATCATCGTAAAATTTTATTTTATAACCTACACTTATTTTACTCTGTTGTGGATCTCTTTTGGACTTAAATTTTTTGTCTTTACTTTTATGTTATCGCACGGGCGTTTCATAAATTTTAAGCAGAAAGGAAATCAAACAGAAGTTTGGCATTGAGAAGAGAAGACAGAAGATTTTGCTTGATACTTTGTTTATACCCTAGGTTAGTCAGATATTTTTTTTGTAAAGCGATAGCGAATTTGCGAAAAATATTTAAGGAGTTAGAAAAAGAACATCTAAAATTTGTTATTGAAAATGATGAAGATGGAAATAAAAAAATAAATGTGGTACTTGAAGAAAATTATATGGATCAAAAACAAAAATCAGAATTAATCGATCAAATCAAGATTTCAAAGATAGCGGAAACAAAACCAAAAAATGATGTAAATAAACACGCTAATGCTAACAAATGGGTTTTAAAAATTTTTTTTGTTCCCAAGAAAAATAAAAACAAATGGATTGTATTTGGTATGGATGCTGTTTTATTTTTGATCATTTTGTTTGCATTTGTAATGCTGTATTTTATCCCATCACTGGCTTTTTTTCATTCTATTTTTGCTTTTACTTTAGAAATTATTTGCGGTTTATTAAGTTTGGCTTATGGAATTGTTTTGATTAAAAGCATTTGTTTTGAAAACAAAAACAATGAAAAGATGATTATTAAAAGTGACTAAAACTCATTGGATTTAAAATTGGAGATATCAAACAACCAAGATATTAAAACCGAAAACAACAAACAAAATCTGCTGAACAAATAAGTTTTAAGTTAGTTATGTAAAAAAAACGATCTCAAAACGCAAGATCGTTTTTATTTTTGTTCGCTATTTTAAGAAAAATTTTAGATTATACTTTTATAAAATTTATTTTTTAGCACAATAGCAAATAAAGTTCTTGTTTGATTTATTTGACTCTCTATATTTTTTTTCATACACGCGGGCATTTCATAAATTTTAAGCAGAAAGGAAATCAAGCAGAAGTTTGGTATTGAGGAGGGAAGACAGAAGATTTTACTTGGTACTTCGTTTACTCCCTAGATACTGTCTACATGAAAAAAATTTAAAAGAATGACAAATACATAAAGATATAACGAACATAAATAGAAGCGATAAAACCATCGAGCGTTTTAGCGTATCTAGATCGGGTGGCGATACCGCGCCAACGCTTAAAAGCAAGGAAATTATTTTTTCTCGATAATATGTTTAAAGCAACAAAATTTACGATGAGACTATTGTCTCTTTTCTTTAAAACCTTAAAACCTTTAAAATCACGTTGTTCAAGTCTGTTGCGTTTTGGAG
>CAMVHY010000030.1 GCA_947167415.1 uncultured Clostridia bacterium | reverse complement strand
AAAAAATAAATCAAAAACCAATCGATTTTTTTACCGACACATAAAAAATTAAAAAAATTCGATCGGGCAAAAAATTATTTTAAAAACAATATCTAATTTTAGATTATCATACTTTTTTGCTTTTGTCAAGGGTTTTCGCTTATTTTTTTTTTTTTTTGATCTGTCTTCGCAAAAGAATTTATTTTGTTTTATATTAAAAAAATATAAACGTGTTGATTTTTGTGTTTCAAAATATTTTTTTCGCACAAGCTAAATTTATTATTTATGTACATAAAAATTTTTGCAAAAAAAACATGCCTCCAAGCATGTCTTGTTTTTATTTTAATTTAATTTTTTTCGCCTAATTTTATCTATCATAAAAATAATTTTATTTCCCATTGGAATTAATTTTAAATCTTCGTGTTTTGTCCCGCCCAATAAAAATAAAAATACAAAATAAAAAATGACGGCAAAAAATATGTCTAAAATCAAAGCTAAATTATTTTTGCCAAATAAAAAATAAAACCAGCCATAAAAAAAATGACACAAAAAGCCCATAATAATCGACGCAATCATTGGTTTTACAAAAAAACCGTTAATATCCGGCACAAATTTTATTTCTCGTGACATTACAATCAAATCAAAAATTCCTGCTACTAAATAACAAAAAATCGTACTGATCACGGCGCCTAAAATATTTATTTCTCGATTCGTGATTAAAAAATAATTTAACGGAATTTTTATTAACGCACCAAAAAAAGCTGCAATCGCCGGGATATTTAATTTGTTAATCCCTTGTAAAATTCCTGTAGCAATCTGTGCCAATGCCAAAAAAATTATACTTATCGATCCAACAATTAATAATTTTTCTCCACCTGGATATTCTGGAAACAACATGATTAAAATTTCTTTTCCCAAAACTCCCATTCCAATTGCTGCCGGAATAGATAAAATCATTGTTAATCTTAAGGCCGTATTTATTCTTTGTTTGACATTCTCAAAATCTTTTAAAACAAATTTTGATGCTATGTTTGGAATAATCGCCGTAGCAATCGCTGTCGCAATCGAAACCGGTAACGTCGTTAAAACAACATATTTTCCTGTCAATTGTCCATATAAAATATTTGCCTGTTGCTCGCTAAAATTTTTTTTCAGACAAGTCATTACCATTTTCATGTCAATTAAATTTGTCAAACTAAAAATCGCAGTTCCAATAATAATCGGCACAGAAGTTTTTATTATTCCCCAACAAATCTTTTTTTGATTGCTAGATTTTTTTATACCTAACGCAAAATTTTTTTTAATATCATTGCGTTTAAAAAAATAAATTAAAACTATCGCCAGCAATCCAAAAAATGCACCGATTCCTGTTCCCATTGTTCCGCCTGCCGCTCCTAACGCAACATTTTTTTTTACTAAAATAAAAGCTAGCCAAACACTAAAAACCGCGTTAAATATTTGTTCAATAATTTGCGAAATTGCTGTCGGCCATGTATTTTTTAATCCTTGAAAATAACCGCGAAATACCGCCATGATTGCAACGATAAAAACAGTCGGAGATAAACTTAAAATCGCATAAAAACTTTTTGGCGAGCCAATTATATTCGCAAAAGATTCAGCACCAAAAAAAATTAATATAAAAGCTAAAAATCCAATTGTTCCAGATAAAATTAAAGCTGTCTTAAAAATTTCGTGTGCACCAATAAAATTTTTTTTTGCTGTCTCTTCCGAAACCATTTTTGAAATCGCAGCCGGCAATCCCGCCGAAGACATAATTAAAAAAAAAGTATATAAATAATATCCTGCGCTATAAATTCCATTTCCCTCGTCGCCAATTAATTTTGTCAATGGCAATCTATATAAAAATCCTAAAAATCTCACAAGCAAACTCGCCATCGCCAAAACAGACGCTTGCTTTACAAAAGAATTTTTTTCGGACAAAATAAATTCCTCCAAAACTTTTTGATTTAAAATAAATAATTTCACGCGTTTTAATATAAATCATTTTTTTGCTCATAAAAATAAATATGCTAATTAAAAATTATTGCTTAAATATCTATTTAAAAAAACAAAATCTTGACAAATAATATTTTTTTATTTATACTAAAAAATGTAGTTGATAAAATTTGGAGGAGTGCAATATGGAATTTGAAGATGACAAATCGTCGAAGAAAGAAAAAACAAAAATCCCTTTTGCTTTGCGTAATAAAAAAACAGGCGAAGTTGTGTTTTGTACAGTTGTTGCAAACTTTACAGAATTTGCAGCAAATAATTATGAATCAAAAACAGAATTAAAAGATAAAAATGGTGTTATTCGGAAAATATTTTTTCCGATGTCAAATACATGTGATCTCGGCAAAATAAAATTAAAATATGAGAAGTCGGAAGAATCTATGAAACTTTTGGACTTGATTGGAATTTCACGTTATAATCTTGAAGTAAGCTGGGGTTGGAAATCGAGCTTAAAAGACAAAAAAAATATTTATGATGAATATGGTATAAAGGAGCCGTCAAGTATCGCTGGAAACGTTGTTTCTGGTTTGTACAAATTAAATTCGGATGAAAATAATCCAGCAAATAAAAACTTGGATTTATCTTATGGTGGTTGGCGAGATTTTGACAATCAAAGTACGGCTTTAAATGATTTTTGGCATAGGTTTTATGAAAAAATTTACACCGAAGAAAAATACGAGTGGATGAAGTTTTATCGGAATTTCAATATGACTTTAAGTGATGATCACCTGAAAATCAATAATGGAAATAACCTTTTTTGTCATGGTGTTCTTACGACATCCTTAAGCAATGGAAATCTTGAAACTTTAAGAAAGGAAATTTTTGATAACGGATGTTTTGTTGGACCTGACAGTTATATATATGATTTTAATGAAATTTATCCGAAAGATAATATTAATCTGTGTAAAAATTATCTTGGCTTCATTTTGTGGAATAAATTGCCCGACGAAAAAACAAATAAAGCTGATTATGCAGAAGAAATTTTGAATTATGTAAGCGGAAAAAATGAAGACTTAAAAAAATTTATTGAAGAAAATCAAGTTCGATACAATGATAAAGATGGAAGATTTGAAATGATTACGAGCGGAAAAAATACGCACGACGCCAATGCATGGATTTATTCCACATTTTTCCCTGTGCCAAGTGAAAATTATGTAAAATATTCGTTTTTTGAACTTCAATGCGATTTATCACCAATATCACTATCGGAAAATGGAAAAAGCAAAAATATCCACAGTTACAGTGAACTTTTATTGAGAAAATCAGGGTTTTACTATGAGGGTGTAAAGAATTATGAGATCAAAAGCAATGCACGAGAATCATATAACAAAATTGCATTGAAGGTAACTAAAGCGGAAGAATGGAGAAAAGAAAACTTTAATTTTATAAAAAATACGGTCGAATATTTTAAACGTGATTTTAATTTTGAAAATGTTGTGGATTTTGATGAAGAAGAGAAGAAAAAACTTGAAAAAGCTCTTGAAACAAAAAGTATTGATTCGTTATTGAAGCGATTTTTTAAAAATCCGGATCAAGTTAAAAAATGTCTTGAGAATAATAATGGATATTTTGAAGATTGGTGCGCGGATTGTTTTGAATACGGTTCAAATAATTATCTTAGTTCCGAAGGCGAGAAAGTCGCTGGCATTATCTTTAACAATATTACAAACACATCTATAGCAAAAAAATGTAATAACATGGACGAGGACAATGTAAAATATGGGTTTTCAAGGGCTTTGTTTGAGTGTTTACAAGTAAATGGCAACTATGACAAATTTATAGAGGAATTGAGAATAAATTTGAGTTTTTATATTAGAAATGATCAAGGGTCACGTTTAAACAAAGACGCAATGAAATTAAAAACCGAATTTCGACAGAAATTTGTTAAGTTTACAACTGAAATTCAAAAACTTAGAGCAGAATATAACTCGAAATTACAAGAATATAAAAAAAATCACAATAACAAAATCGATACAAAAGATCCCGAATATCAGGAAATTGCTGCAATAAGTAAATCTGCGGATGAAAAACAAAAAGAGATGGATGAGGAATTTTTCTCTGTTAAAGATTTTGATTTTCTAAAACAGAAAAATATTATTAATGAAAATGATTTCATTCAGATTAACAAGGAAGCATTAGAAATAGCAAAAAACAAAATAAATGCTTTGGATTTGAAAAAGCTGATGTCGGAAAAGAAAACGTTAGACAATGATGAAAAAGAATTAAAAAATAAAATATATAATCAATTTGAAGATGAGATTAAAAATTATCCTAATATCAGTTACGAAGAATTTGTTGCTCGTTTAAATAAAAAAATATTAATTTGTAAATATGATGGGCTGGAAAAAACACTTTTTAATATGATATGGGAATTTGACTTAGAGCTAAAAAATAATAAAAACTTGGAAAATGATTATTGGGATAGCATGGTGATTATGCGTTTGTATCATTTAGTTCAACATTTTTTTCATACAGCCGGAATTTTATCAGATGCTAATGAATTGAGCGAAAATGATATGCGTGAAATAGCTTTGAATATGGAAGATGTAAGATTTTATTTAAAAACAAATCCAAAAAAAATAATTTTGGAGAAGAAAAAAAGTGCAGTTGAAAATTTGATAATCAGATTATTTAAAGGGACTTCCTTAGAAGAAAAAATTTCAGGTTATATAGAGTGGTTTAAAAACGGCGTGAATGATTTTTGTCAAATGACAACGGAGGTAATTCACATCACACAATCGAATGGAGTTTCTTTAGCTACAAAAAATAGACAGCTAAAAAATGGTTTTTTTGTTAATTGTGATGATGGGTTGATCAAAAGCTTTTGTGTTCCATTACAAACGCTTGCAGAATCAAAAGAAAATTATAATGCGAAAAAATTTAAACCAAATATAAAAGAAGGCGTTAAATTAGCTGATCCGGATGAAACATGCAATTTAACTTTAAATGATAATGACGATTGGGAAATTCTTGACAAAGATCAAATCTTTGAATTATCGGATAAAAGTTTTGATATCCTAATTAATACTGCGACTTATATTACACCAAAACATTTAAAAAAACTTATAGATTGTTGGAACCCCGAGGATTATGTAAAAAAAATGGAAGATCATCTTTTAAATACAAGTGCAGGAAACAGTATTTTTGGCTTAATTAATAAAGGTGAATATATAAACGACAAAGAGAAAAGCGAAGCGGATGGAAATGGGTATAGAAAAGAACTTTTTCCAATGATAAGAGAGTTATACAAAAATTGTCAACAAACAAGCTTAGAGAATGCGATAGAATTTTTGGAAATGCAGCGAGAGTGTCACTATGACTATCCTATAAAGATAAGCTTAGAAGATTTAAAGAATGATTTTGATTTTGCTGTTGAAAGTATGAATAAAGTTTGGTTTCGAGTGGACAAGTTAAATATTAAATCTAGTTATTCTAGCGACAGTTATTATGCTTTACTAGATAAATTAGATGGAATTTTGTGTCAATTTGAGGGCGAAAAATTTGAGCCCGAAGGAAAAGAAGCGCAAAAGAAAGCTATGGATTCACATCCTGAATTAATTTTGGCACTGTATGTTTTATATTATTTTGGAACGAAAAACTATGATTCTGAATTACGAAACATAAAAAACTACGAAGAAGAAATTTTTGAATTTAAAGATTGGCAGGATTTTTTGGATAGTATTAGCAGCGAACAATACAAGAGAAAAAATTCACGTCTGAGAAAAATGGCAGAAGATTTTTTCACTCGATTTAATAGAAAAGATCCAGCTATAAAAATTGTTATTGATAATTATAAAAATCGTGGCGTTTTCAGCAGTAAAGGAATTGATAAAGAAAAAGAAATTAAAGATGATAAGTTAAAAAATTTTAAGAACAAGATAAATAACATTGAAGGTGAGAATAACGATGAATTTCAAGAGAAAGATAACTTTAGTGAATCATATGAAGATGACAAATCAGAGGAAAATTATATAAGCGAAAAATATGTGAATGATGAAAATAAAGACAAGAATGAGATTAATACAAACACAGAAGAAAATGAAGCAGATAATAACAATATAAGGATAGATAGTAATATCAAGAACCAAAATGATAGTGAAATTCAAGAAAAAAATAGCTCTAATGAATCGTATGAAAACAAAAAGTTAAATAAAGATTATGTAAACAAAAAAACTGTAGAAGAAAAAAACAAGAATGAGGTAGAAGAAAAAAACAAGAATGAGATTCATACAAACGCAGAAGAAAATGAAGAAAATAAGAACAAAAAGCCGACAGTTATAAATTATCAACTAGTAATAATTAACAATTACGGAAGAACAAATGATGTTAATCAACAGAACAGTGAAGATAACAAAAAACCTAATACTAAATACAATAAAAAGAAAATCGCGTTGTCTATATTAACAGCTCTGATATTTTTGTTGTTGATTATTGCAATAATTTCTGGAAATCCAATCTTTATAAAAACGATGATTGCCATAGCTGTAATTTATGTTACGTTAATTATTATTTTAATTTGTTATAAAGATTGCGTTTCAAAAAACGAAGCACAAGAGAGAATTAGATTTAACAACGATATGAAAGGATACGGTAGAGAAATTGATAGAAATTTAAATTTAAATCGCGAAGCGGAAGAAAAAATAAACCTTGATCAACAATATACAAATAACCAAAGATACGGATTTTACAATTAACTAAATCCGTTTTTTTATGTCATAAAAAACATATCAAATAAATTTTTCTTGCTTGATCATGTTTTCAATAAAAATTCCATAGCCTTTAGCTGGTTCATGAACAAAAACGTGAGTAATTGCACCAATTAATTTATTATCCTGAATGATTGGACTTCCGCTCATGCCTTGAATAATTCCGTTCGTTTTATTTAATAAATTCGGATCCGTAATTTTAATCGTCATATTTTTTGTTGCATCGCAATTAAATTTATCGATATTCTCGATATTTATTTTATAACTTCTGACATTATTATTTTCTAAATTTGACAAAATAATTGCCGGGCCCGCATGTATTTCATTTTTTAACCCAATTGGCATTTTTTTCGTCGGAATATTATTTTTGATTTTTATCAAATCCAAAAATCCATATATCCCAAATTCATTATTTAATTTTATGTTGCCAAGTTTTTCCGTGTTATTTATCTCCGCCAAAATTTCGCCGGGATCTCCGCACAAAGCTTTTACGAGCGTAATATTAATTGCTTTTTTTATATCGCCTGATTTTACCGACAAAATTTTTTGTGTATCTAAATCAGTAATTCCGTGTCCAAGCGCGCCAAATTTATTTGTCATCGGATTATAATAAGTCATTGTGCCGATTCCTTGCGCGGAATTTTTTATTGTCGCGTCGTTTTTTTTTTGACTATTATTTTCATTTGCAGTCGAAATAAAATTTTTGGGATATATTTTTTTTGCTGGCAAAATATCTTTCTCGTGATATTTTGTTTTTTTTTGATCAAAAACCATTTTTCCATCATCATCAACTTTTACTCCGATAATTATTCCGCATGGAATAACTTCAACACGTTTCTCAATATTATTGCCAAAATTAAAACTCAAATCTTCGCCGTGAATCGCGCTTATGTTTATAAAAACAAAAAAATATGCCAATAATACAACCAAATTTATTTTTTTTTTGATGCGCATTTGATTTTTTCACCTCACAAAATTTTTTTTGACTCATAATATAAATTTTCCGATTTTAAAATTTTTATCCCGAGCAATAAAAACCAAAAAAAAACAGCCAAAAAAATCAGCTGTTTTAATCAAAATCTCTATATAACAAACTCGGTTGTATTCCCAAATTATCTTGATATTTTCCGGAGCAATAATTTTTATATTCGCCTTTAATCGTATGATAATAAATTTGGCAAATCGAGACACCGGCATAAATTTTTATCGGCTGTATACAATGAATTTCAAGTGTCCAATAACCTTTAAAGCCAACATCTCCAAATCCTGCCGTTACATGAATAAACATTCCTAATCTTCCAATTGATGACCGTCCTTCAAGCATTGGCACAAAATCTTTTGTTTCTGTGAATTCAAGTGTTCGTCCCAAATATAATTTTCCCGGATAAATTATTAATCCATCGCGCGGAATTTTTATTTTCTTGAACTTATTTTCTTTTTTCATATCCAAAATCTTTTCTTCGTAAACCAAAAGCTCATCAAATAATTTTAAATTATAGCTGTTTGGATTTAATTCGTTGTCATCAAACGGCTCAATAATTATTTTTTTGCCCAAATTTTTTTTAATTTCAAGACCTGATAAAATCACCAGTCACCTCTTTTTTATAAAGACACGGACTCATAGTAAATTAAATTGCTAATTTATTTCAAGCTATATGGTGTTGCTATGTAAAATTTTTGAAATAAATAATTATGGATTAGCTCTTTCGTCTAGATTTATTTGCCCATAATGTGGATATTTATCATTATCATTTTTTGTTATGTTCATGTTCGACAAATTTAATTTTTGTTCTGGAAAATAACTTATCGTTATGACAATATCGCTTATATCCTTTTTATATTTTTTTGATACATAATGAGACGTGTATTTACAGAAATAACAAACATTTTCTAGACATTTTAGAAATGCTTCTATAAGATACTGTTCTGCATTACTTATATCAAATCTACGATACGTTCTTTCTTCCATCTTTATTTTTCTCTTCTTTTTTATTTCTATCTATTATACTTTATCTTATAGTTTATTTCTCTTTTTTCTCTTTTTTGTGTAGACAGTACTTAAACTTCTCTTGTTAATAGGATCTACTCCCTCCCTCAAATTTCAAAAAAAATACTTTAAAAAACTTGAAATGTATTATTTTTTGTTTTAAGATAAGAATTGCAGATTTGATTTTGATTTTAATAATTTATTTTTTTGGTGTGATTAAAGATCTGTGAGATGATTTTTGGATTTATTTTAGGGTTCTTTTGTTTTTTTGTTTTAAAGAGAGGGAGAATATTTTGGAAAATCAAGAACAAGAATATGAAGGGTTTATAAAGTTTTTGAATGAGAGTGATGATAATTCATTACGTGTGTTTACTATAGAGTATGTGGTAATTCCATGGCTAGAAGAGCTGCAAAACGCCAAAAGCGCATCATCAGAATCAAATCATTCAAATCATGTTGAAACAATCTTCAAGAAACTCAAAAATAATCAATACGGATCAGATATGGCAGAATTGGTAGAGGCACTGACAGAAGCCGGAGTTGATTTAAAAAATCACGTTGGAACGATCTTCAAGAAACTCAAAAATAATCAATACAGATTAGATATGGCAGAATTGGTAGAGGCACTGACAGAAGCCGGAGTTGATGTAAAAAATCACGTTGAAACAATCTTCGAGAAACTCGAAAATAATCTATTCGGATCAAGTATGGCAGGATTGGTAAAGACACTGACAGAAGCCGGAGTTGATTTAAAAAATCACGTTGGAACGATCTTCAAGAAACTCAAAAATAATCAATACAGATTAGATATGGCAGAATTGGTAGAGGCACTGACAGAAGCCGGAGTTGATGTAAAAAATCACGTTGGAACGATCTTCGAGAAACTCGAAAATAATCTATTCGAATCAGATATGGCAGAATTGGTAAAGACACTGACAAAAGCCGGAGTCGATGTAAAAAATCACGTTGAAACAATCTTCGAGAAACTCGAAAATAATCTATTCGGATCAAGTATGGCAGGATTGGTAAAGACACTGACAGAAGCCGGAGTTGATTTAAAAAATCACGTTGGAACGATCTTCAAGAA
>CAMVHY010000029.1 GCA_947167415.1 uncultured Clostridia bacterium | reverse complement strand
GTTGAAAGATTTTACTCCCATCTCAAATTTCGAAAAAAATACTTAAAAACATTTAACACACATTATTTTTTGGTTTAAAATAAAAATAAATGGATTTTATTTTATTATTGCTTGGATGATTTATTTTCTTAATAAATAGGGGGAATGTGATATGAGCGATAAAAGTATAAAAAATCTGTCGTTAGAAGAATACGTGCAGATATTGAGTGGTCGAGGTAATGTTGATGGTGTTAAACTTGATGATTTGCAAAAACTTAAACTTTACCCAGATATTAACCAGAAAAATAATTTACAGCAGCGTATTTCTCTTGAGTTTCCAAATCCAAGTGTAAACGATGGAGATAACATTAAAAGCGATAATATTAACAATAATGGCAATCAATGGCCAATGGCAAGAGGGAAAGTGAAAATTGAAAATATAGATGATTTGATAAATATAAAGACATATATTGTATCCGAACTTCTAAAACAAGATAGAAAAAACTATCCGGATCCGAAAGTGGATTCGACATCGAAAAAAAACAAACAAATTGATAAACAGACAGGTAAAATGCAACAAATAACAAGGGCAACGGTGGATTTCTTATCAAATGTGTTTAGCTCAGAACAGCTAGTTTTACCAAAAGACGTTGATTTAAATAATCCCAGTCATGTCAAGGCGTGTCATAAATTAAAAATAAGTTACGATGATAAAGTGGCTATTATGAATGGATTTATGCAAGGGTTTGACTTTAATAATTTGACAATTTTCGAAGAAAGTGGGCCCAATGAAAATTTTGTCAAGTTATGTGCAATTCTCTGGCGGTGTATTGATATTGAAAAAAATCATTGTGCTGATGCATATACGTATCGAAGCGTTGTTATAGAACACTTGACCTGCGATTCAAGCAATGGTAATTCATACTGGCAGTGTTTGTATAAATTCATGAATAAAATCGCTAAAATGTCAAATATTGCTCTAGCTTTTGAAAAGATGAAATCAATCAATATGGATAACATGCATCTCAGTGAAACTGTTAAAGAAGATTTTCAACAATTCATAAGTATGTTGCGCAAGTGTAATGTAAAAATAATTGTTAAAGATAATTATCTTAAAGCAGTTCGTGATAGATCATTATCATTAAAAAAATTAGCGCTTGTTTTTGGAAGCGCAATTACAGGAACTTTGGTTTTCATATTTATTTTTAACTTGCTTCATGTTTTTATAAGTGTGAGTTTTTTATTAAAAATATTATTTTTAGTAATTGCAACCGCACTTCATATATTATTTGAAATCATAAATATCAAAAAGAAAATATTACATATACCTTTTATACACACGTCGGAATGTGAAAAAGAATGTGATTTAGGTTTTGATTTGGATTGTTACAATTATCCTAGTAATGAAAAGTCGACAATACCAATGCGTAAGCAAAAGGATCAAGTGATTTAACGATTAATGCTTGACTAAAGTTTTAGAAAAACATCTCTCGCTTGTATGTATTTTTTTTCGGCAAAAATTTAAATTTCTCACTCTAAAAAATTAAATCCAGGTTTATTTTTTTAATAGGCCCGGATTTTTTTATATATATGAAAAAAGATGTCAACCAATCATTTTTTTATATTATGTGCAATCAAATAAACTTGATTTTTTGACAAGTTTCTATCTTTAGCAACTTTTTTAATTGCCGTTTTTAAATCAAAATTATTTTTCAGATAAAAATCCAAATGCTCTTGGATATTCATTTCTCCAAAATCAAATTCATTTTCTGTTCCATACAATAAAACTACATATTCGCCCTTTGGCGGATTTTTTTTTAATAATTCAATCGCTTCATCAAGCCAACCAAAAAAAAATTTTTCATGTATTTTAGTCAGTTCTTTCACCAAATATAATTTTCTATTTCCAAGATTATCAAACAAAAATTCCAACATACTTAATAATTTATGTGGTGCTTCATAAAAAACAATTGTTCGCTCCTCAAATTTTATTCTCTCAATAAATTTTTTTCTTTCATTCTTATCAATAAATCCTTCAAAAATAAAACTTTTTTTATTTATGCCAGCAAAAGCAATTGCGGTTGCAAAAGCTGTTGGTCCGGGAATTACTTCTATATCAAAAAATTTTTCCCTGGCCATATTAATTAATTCGCTTCCCGGATCAGAAATACATGGCATTCCAGCATCACTTACAAGCGCAATATTTTTATTTTGACTTAATAACTCCAAAATTTTTTTACCTGACTTTATTTTATTAAATTCGTGATAGCTAATTAATTTTTTTTTTATGCCATAAAAATTTAATAATCCAATCGTTTTTCTAGTATCTTCACATGCAATTAAATCCACTGATTTTAAAATTTCAAGACAACGTAAACTTATATCTTTTAAATTTCCGATAGGGGTTCCGCAAATAAATAATTTTCCACCTGTTTTTTTGTCCATCAATCAAAACTCCAAAACTTATTTTTTTTTATTACTTAAAAATATCTTCTCATGAATAATATTTTTTTCAATGTCAATAATTCAATCGGAGGTGTTAACACGTGAGAAAAAATAATTTTTTTCAAAACAAAAGTTTTTACTTCGCAATCTATGCATGTCTGATCATCATAGCATTAATTACTGGAACAAATATTTTTTTTAATTTAGCTTCTTCAAAGCCAAAAAATCTTGCTTCGATAAAAAAGATTGATTTGCCACAAAAAATAAATCCAGAAAAAAATGAAGTCAAACCTGTTTTAAATGACAAGTCAAAAAATTATTTAACGCCTGAAGACAAACAAATTTTCCAATATCATCCACCGCTTGAAAATAAAAAAAATCCTGACCCAATAAAAAAATTAGATCAAGATAAAATAAAAAATAGTACAGAAAAAAAACCCGCAACAGAAAAAAACGCTCCAGAAAAAAAACAAATTATAAAAACAGAAAACCAAAGCCAAGATAATAATAAAACTCATTTTTGTTCGTTCGATGAAACTCAAAAAATGTCATGGCCGGTATTTGGAAAAATTTTAATGGACTATCAGCCAGATAAATTAATTTATGACAAAACTTTAGAGCAGTATCGAACAAATGATTCTTTAAGCATCTCGGCAAAAATTGGTGAACAAGTAAAAGCCAGTGCCGACGGAATTGTAAAATTAATTACAAAAACCGATGAAGATGGCAATTTGATAGTTATTGACCACGGTAATAATTGGACAAGTATTTACAGCCAATTACAAGATAATTTATTGGTCAATGAGGGAGATTACGTAAGAAAAGGACAAATAATAGGCGGCGTAAACTCCCCCACAAAATACGGTGTTTTACTCGGAAGTCATCTTGATTTTAAAATAACCCACGATGATAACAACGTAAATCCAAAAATCTTTTTGGCTCAAAAATAAATTTTTCGCAACAGCTTGAATTCAAATTTTTTATTCAGGCTGTTTTATTTTTTTTCTTGTTCTTTTATTATTTTCACTCCGAGTTTTAGTGCTTTTTCAACAGTATTTTTTTCTTCGTCAGACAAAATTTTAGTGTGTTTTAGGATTTCCAAGCACTTGTGTATAAAAAAGTCCATAGCATCACTACTATTATTAAATTTTTTTGACTCCGAGACACTTGAGTCACTATTTAAATAACCACACATATATAAAAATTCGTCCAATGGAATTTCCAATGCTTTAGAAATTTTTACAAGAGTAGCTATAGTCAAATTCATCCTTTTTTCTCCGGTAATATCATTTTCCAATTTATTGATATATGCATGGCTTAAACCAACTTTGTCTCCGAATTTTCTAAGACTCATATTTTGATTATGTCTTATTTTTTTTATAAACAACGCCAAATTTTTTACATCTACACTCACAAAAATCAATCTCCTTTTGATTTATTGTTTTGTCAAAAAAATATTTTTACAAGCGAAATTCAATTTAATTGACAGGATTTCAAAATAAATCATGAATGAAAAAATCAACATATTTTGCAAAATTTTGTCGAAATAATTGACACAGTATTTTTGGTATATATATAATTTTTTTGTAAACTATAGTTTACTTTAAAAGCCCGCGGGAAACCATAAAAAGAACATTTTTATTTAATTTGGGAGGCTTTAACGGTGAAATTTATTTATATAAAAAACCGAAATAAATATATAAAAAAAATTGCTCGCGAGGCTTTTATTTTGTTTTTTAAAAGTCTGTCAAAAAATAATTTTTATCAATTAAAAAATGTAGATTTAGATCTAAAAGATAATGAAAAAAGAAAGATTTGGCATAACATCTCAAAAATTTGTCATGATTTAATCCTAGGTTATGAAAAACAAAAAATTGAATTGATTTTATCAGCAATTAAAAAAATTAATTTGCTAAATAAAAGCGATAAAAATTTAATAGTTAAATCGGAGGAATAAAATCATGGACAAATTATTTTTACAAGATTTAGCCAAAAATTATTCTCATGAGATTAAACCACCGTTTGATAATTTATTAGATAAAATCGGATTTAATGCATTATACGCGCTGATAGAAGATTTCGGCGGAAGCTCGATTTATATTCCCAATAAAAAAAGTTTGTTTCGAAATTGTATCGCAATACAAATAAACAAAGAATTTAACGGGGGAAATTATCGAGAGCTCGCATTAAAATATGGTTTGTGCGAAAGAACGATTAGAAATATCACCAACAAAAAAAATTCATTTGGCAAGAAATATTAAAAATAAAAATAAGAATCGGGATCAGTTCCGGTTCTTATTTTTTTTTGAGTGTATTTTCATAGTACATAATATTTTTATATTAAAAATTCAAATTGCAAAACTATCCCAGAGAGTGTAGACAGAGAGCGTAGACAAAGGCGGAAAAAATTAAACAAGGTAATCAAGCAATAAATGATAAACAAGAAGTGAAGTATTTAATCCACTTCCTACTATGAGTAATCACTAAATTCTCGCTTGTGAAGCAAAAAACAAAATTTTTATAAGCTTGATTTTGTTGCTAAAAATCAAAACTCGTTATTAATAGTAAAGAAAAACTTTTTGTTTGTCAAATATTAAATAAAATTTTTTTAAAGAAAATAATTTTAAAAAAACGTATGATAACAAAAAAATTAAAGAGAAGCAAAAGACATGGGAAATAGCACGTACGGGCGTTTCATAAATTCTAAACAGAAATGACATCAAGCATAAATTTGACATTGAAAAGATAAGCAAGAGGATTTTGCTTGATACTTTGTTTAATCCTTATGCTAGTCAAATACTTTTATACTAAATTTTTATGAAACACCAATGGTGTAGACAGTATCTAATGTACATACAAAATTATTTTTGCCCATAAAAAACTCCCGATCGGATTCTTATCCAAACCGAGAGTTCTTTTACAAGAAAATCATGCTGATGCATCCATTAAAAACTGATATGCCCAATAATTTTTACTTAAATCCAAATATACCTTTTTGCCGAAACTATTTTTTCTATCGGACGCATAAAAAATTATTTTCGCAACTTCGGCACGAGTAATATTTTTATCTGCCCTAAAAGTTTTATCTTCATAGCCGTTAACAATACCATTCGATGCTAATTGTTTTATTGACTCGGCAAATTTGCCAAATTTATCCGCGTCGACAAAATTATAAAACGAATTTTCGTAATCATACTTTTTGGATTTTTCCGTGTCATAAAATTTCAGCACGTTAAACCAAATTTCAGCAACTTCCCCGCGCGTTATATTTTCATTTGGCCTAAAATTATTATCCTCTGCAAAAATTATATTTTTATCTAACAAATAAGCAACACAAATTCCATACCAATCAGAAATTTTTACATCATCCAAATTTTTAATCTTATCCGTATTTATTTTTTCTTTGCCATCATACATCAATTTAAAAATTATATTCACAAATTCTGCACGAGTCATATTATTTCCGGGTTTCATTTGTCCATCTGGATAACCTGATAAATATTTTTGCACTTTAAAACGTTCTGGTAATTTTATTCTCTTTAGCGTTTTATCCAAGTCATCATTCTTCGCAACACAATTATTTTGATAAACACTACACGAAGATTCACCTGGCGAGGGTTCTATTGTCCGCCAAGGAACTGAACTGCTTTTTTTTGTTTCATTGTCAACAATTTTTACTTCGATATATCTTTTTCCATCTGCATTATAAAAAACATCTTTATATCTTTCTCCGCCATTAATCCTTTGATAAACCTTATAGACTCCAACTTTTACTCCTTTGGGAATTTCATCTCTCCAATTTATTCCATCAATACTGTATTCTATTTTCACTCCATCATTTTTTTTTTTTTTTTGACTGACAAATCCACCAGACAATAATTCTTTCTCGTTACCATCATATTTTAAATTACTTGATGCTTCTGCAAACTCGTAGTCTTTACCCTTCTGTAAGTCCCATTTATATATTTTCACCTTCAAACAATCACTTCCTTTCTCGTTAACATAATATACAGTTTGATATTTTTCTCCACCATTAACTCTCATACAAATCTCATAAGATCCGATATCTGTTGCGGTTGGTATTTGATCGTTCCATTCTTTTTCCACAATTTCATTTACACGTTTAGGCAATGTATATTCAAACTTAACTCCATTATTTTTAAGTTCTTCACTAATAAATCCACCATCCAGCAATTCTTTTGATTGACCGTCGTATTTTAAATCTTTTCCTAATCCAGGCCACTCAAAATCTGTTCCTTCAACTAATGGCAATTTTACTGTAACAACATACTTTCCATTTAATTTCTCTTCAATAGTGCTATAATTTTCTTCAGGTTGGCAACTTATAATAGTTCCATCAAGATATCCATTTTTCTCTTTTATTAGTTCTTTAAAGATATCAACCGCTTTCTCTAATATCCTGTCTAAATAATCATCTAAAGACTCATTTCTTTTTTTTGTTACTC
The DNA here is from genome assembly GCA_947167415.1 of uncultured Clostridia bacterium. Classification (GTDB taxonomy): domain Bacteria; phylum Bacillota; class Clostridia; order Lachnospirales; family CAMVHY01; genus CAMVHY01. Next base: position 2,888 of record CAMVHY010000029.1, on the reverse strand, counting down.
CAAGATCTGATGGACAGAATACAACACCATCAAAAACAAAACGTTCGTCTTTCCCAAAAATAAATTCCAAATCCATCGCATGTCTGTTTTTCGTTAATTCCGTTAATACATTAGAACCTGACGACAATACAAGCAAATTGTTTTCAGACAGCTCATCAAACATTTCTTCTGTGTTCATTTCGTTGTCAAATGAAAAGCTTGATAAATCCACAATTCGCAAATCTGTATTTTTAAACATTTTGCTCACATCTTTAACATTTTGTGTGTCAAAATTAGACAAATCAAGTTGTTTTAATTTTTTACAATCGAAAAACATCTCATGCATATCTACAACTTTTTCAGTATCAAAACTGGACAAATCAACTTCTTTTAAACTTTCGCATCCTGAAAACATTCCACTCATATTTTCAACATCTATCGTATCAAAACCAGATATATTAAGCATCTCTAAATTTTTACAGTTTGCAAACATATTACTCATATTTTTAATACCCTTTGTATCAAAATACGATAAATCAATTTCTTTTATATTGTTATTCTCAAAGTTGAAACAGTCACTCCAGTCTTCACCGAAAGCAGCAACAGTTGCTCCATAACTATGAGAAACTTTTAAAGTCCCATTGTATTTGCTGACTTTTTTTGCAAGTTCATTCATAACCGATTTACTAATAAAAACTGTTTTAAGATTTTTATATTTACTACTATCAGAGCCTTCCAAGAAAATATTGTACACATTTGGAATAATTATATTCTCACAAGTATCTTTATCGTCAGCATAATATTCAGTCAAAAACAAACTTTGCACATTACCCAAATCATCACAATTTTCTTCCCATCCCCACAAATCCAAATTTATCTCAGATGTACTTTCTGCAAAAACGCTCGAACCATAAAAAGATGGTAAAAACAGCATTACAAAAGCAACACCAAGTGCAAAAATTGATTTTTTAAAACCAATTCTGTTAAACATAAAATTAACCTCCAAAAATTTTTTTATCGTTGTACGGACAGACACGAATTGCACTGATTCTTGCTACATATCTATACCTATTTGATTTTCATTTATGTCTAATATACAACAACGATATTGTTATAATACAAAATTTTTGATTGTCAAGCCTTTTATTATAATTTTTGTTCTTAATCATATTATGCAACGTTGATATAGCAACCTATATTTTTCAGATAATAAACTCTATAACCAGTGACAATAAAAAAATATAAATAGAAAAAAGCTATAAACAGATATTTGATTAAAAAAACAAAAGCCTTAAATAAGCAAATAAAATCTTGGTTATATTTTTTTTATGCGTAAAAGAGATACGGCGCAAAAATATTAGATATTATCTACACGAAACAAAGATAAAAGCCGGTAGAGAAAAAATTGGTGTGATGAATACAAAAAAATACAAAAGGATAAAGACGGGGCAAAGAAGAGTAAAAACTGTATCATATATTTGATATAAATGATAAAACATGGAAAAAAATGAATCACATGTAACGTGGGCAACAAGGACAACACAGTGGAATAGCTAAAAACAATAGAAAGTTTGCCAATTAAGTCACATGGATATAAGATATTTGGAAAAAATTATTTGAGATATTTAAAGGCAATAAAAAATTTGAATAGTTAATGATAGTTTTAACTTATGTAAAAGCTTATCAGCATTTAAACGGTGTTCGTGGAGAAAATTAAGCTACATTAAAGATAAAATTAAATTTTATTGTTGTGAGCGGATTACGCATCGATTGCAAGGAAGCTATTCACTTAATCGAGAATATAAATGCAAAGCTAGTGTTTGTAGACCGTATTTACGATACAAACAAAATCACGGGCGTTTCATAAATTTTAAGCAGAAAGGAAAACAAGCAGAAGTTTGGCGTTGAGAAGAGGAATCAGAAGATTTTGCTTGATACTTCGGTGATATGCGCTTGTTCAGAACAAAAACGCAGTCACCCTCGCGAAAAACTGCTTCCAAAATCCAATGCATACTCCCAATTTTCCAATGATCACGTAGCACTGACAAATTTTTTTTCCATCTGCTTCCATCGAAATCTTGAGTTGTTTTTTTCGACGTAGAAATTATTTTATCGGCTGCAAAAACACTTTTCATTTTAGACTATTTATGACGCTTTTTTAGCTGATCTATATTCCCTATTTCCCTACAGTTTCTTTTCTCTATTCGTCTGTGATTTTTCCCAAAGTTGTAAAACTTTTTAGATAGCGTCTACACAAAAAAAATAAAAAAGAGAAATAAACTATGAAGTAAAGCATAATGGAGCACAATAAAAATGGAAAAGAACGTATCGTAGATTTGATACAAGTGATGCAAAATGGAAGCTAATAAAACCACACCTGACAGATAATATGGAGGTACAGCCAAAGATAATCGGAAATTTATCAATGCAGTTGTTTGGATACTTAAAACAGGATCTCCGTGGAGGTATTTGCCACCGGATTATGGCAAGCGGGGTACAGTTTATCAAAGATTTATTCGATGGCAACGGAAAGGTATATAGAAAAAATTATTTAAGATACTGAAATGTGATAAAAACTTTGGATGGCTAATAATAGACTCGAGTTATGTAAAAGCGCATCAGTATGCAGCTGGAGCTCGTGGCGGAAATCAGGCTATATCAAAGACAAAAGGGGGCTCAATTCGAAAATACACTTAGCCGTCAATGAGCGCGGAATTTCTATCAAATTTATTGTTACAGATGGGATGCGTGACGATTGTAAAGAAGCTATTAACTTGCTCAAAAATGTCTATGCGAAATTATTATTTGCAGATCGTGCTTATGATGCCAACGAAATCTTGTCTTATATTGCAAAACAAAACATAAAAGCAGTTATTCCTCCAAAACGCAACAGACTTGAACAACGTGTT
>CAMVHY010000028.1 GCA_947167415.1 uncultured Clostridia bacterium | reverse complement strand
TTCTGAAACCTTTGTATCATTCATTTCTTTAATCGAAAGTATGAAATCATTTTTTAGACAGCCTTCTATAACAGCATTAAATATATTTTTACTATTTTTATCTGAATTTTGTGACAAAAACTCATTAAATTGGTTTTGTTCTCTTTGAATCAAGACTTTAAAAAGATAAACGTCAGATTTGGCTTTTTCAACCAATTGCTTAGTTGTACAGAACATCTTACTAACTTTGGTTGGGGACAACATTTTATATATATTTTCATCTAAAAACGAACCACATTCTTGGTCAATATTAGCCCATTTCATTCCTTCCGGTAATTTTGGCAACATCTCATTAATATCTTTTTTAAACTGATCTGGATTACTAATTTTACAAATTTCCAATGCCTTTTGTATTGGAACCATAAAACAACCTAATGATCCGTTTTCATCTAACATAACACCATTGCTAAATTTTCTTTGAACATTATTTGTTTTTGAAAAAAATTGCGCCATATTAAGTTGTGTCATATGATCAACAGTTGCAGTTACTTTAGAAAAAGCATAAACCGACATTTTGCACGTTTTTTTAATTATTTTATCATCGACAAACGAAGTATTTTGGAACAAATTATTAATTAAACCATCAATCGATTTGTTTTTTTTTCCTTTAATTGGTTGGATTAATTTTTTTGGATGATGATTCATTAAAAGATTTATTTTATACGCATTATATATAAATTCACGCATTTTCTCGGAACTTTCATCATAGGTGAGAATATAGCCTGCATTTATAAAACTTTGCCACAAATGAAATAAATTCATCATGCCAAAATTATTACAGCTGTCTCTTAATTTTTCGTTTGTTTTATCTGATTCAATTTCTTCCAACGCTTTTCTATATTCGATGATTATATCCGTTATCAAAAAACTCAAGCTTGTGTCCGTATTTTTTTCCAAATCATTTTGATTAATTACGCCATCCATTATTTTATCAAATTCCATTTTTGCATGCTGGCAAACATAATTTGCATAAAGATTAAACCAATCGTAAGTTATTTTTTGTTTTGAGTCGCCAAGATAATTTTGTATTACTATAACTAAATGTTTTGTTTTTTCGTCTATTCTTGCTTCATCTTCAACAACTGTAAGTTTTGTATCTTTAAATAATTCATTTTCTTCCACAAATTTTTTTATTTTTGGTTGTACAACATCAAGTATTTTTTCATCATAACCTAAAAAATATTTTTCAAATTTATTCAATCCAATTGGTTTGTCTTTATCATCATAAACTTCAAAACTTTCCTTTATGTTTTGCCAGTATAAAATTTTGTTTTGGAATGATTGTCGTTTCTCTTGTAATGCTTCCGACTTTTTTTTTAACTCTTTATCAGTTTGATTTTTACCGATATCTTTAATTATTTTTGCTTTCTGTTTTTTGTGCTCTTCTATTGAAATATTCTTAGGAATACGATCTATTGCTTTTTTTATATTATTTCGTTTTGCTTTAATATCTTCAATCTTCGTTGTTAACTCATCGATTGGTTTATTATTAAGATCTCTAAGTTCTTTTTTTGACAGATTCTTTTCATTGCAAAAAAAGTAATTCAAATAATAACTTAGCTGCACAAAAAAATTTTTATATGCCACATTTGACCCACTATCTAAAGATTCAATCAAGGCTTTTAAAACACTAAATTCTATCTTGGTTTTTTTATTTGGCGAATTATTTTTATATGTGCAATTCACACTATTTTGAGATTGATATTGCTCGAATGTTTTATCCATTTCATCTTCTTTTATTCGATCTTTAAAATATTTGTTATCACGAGTAATTTTTTTGGCCATATCCAAAAATTCTTTTCCTTGCTCTGTCAATATATCATCAATATTTTCTTCTAAAATATATTTTGTTATTGAATCTTCTTTATCCGGATGATATTCAATACTACAATTTTTGTCTTCACTTAATTTTGTTTTTATTTCATCTGGATTTTTGAAAAAAAACTCTAACGGAGATTTATCAAAAAAATATTTTTTCATCTCTATTTTTTCTTTTTCTGTAAACTCGATTGCTTTTAAGGCGCTATCAAGCAAATCACTTTCAAAATACTCTGCAATATTTTTAACCAAATTAAATTTTTCTTGATAGTGATTGCCAGTAACTTCGTCCATCATAGCTGAATTGTTTTCGTTTTCAACAAACTCTTTTAACTTTCCTTCTGATTTTGCTAAATTATTTTCTTTCAGATAATTACAAAGCGTAGTATAAAGATATGCGGTTGCATCGCGTAACTTTTCTTTTTCATCAACCATTAAAAACTGTCTAGTGTCAGTATCATATTTGACACGAAGTTCGTTATTAGAATTTGCCAGCTTCAGAAAATCAGATATTTGCTGTTCAATTTGCTTTATAAATTGTAAAAGTTCTTTCTCATCAATCTCGTATAAATTATATTCTTGGCTGTCATTTACAAACATATTTTCCATAATGAGTTTAAAAAGAGCCTGTGTTTTATTTTTATCCTTATAATCAGAAAAATTATAAATATACATATCGATATCAAGGAAACAATATTGCTTTAATAATTCACTTCTGAAGATCTCAGTATTAAAATTGCTCATACCAGTAACAAGTTTGCCTGTCTTTTTAATGTTAAAATTTCTGTAATACAGTAACTCTTTGTGATATATACCATCTTTTGTAGCCTTGTCAAAATACTTAGATAGAAAATCATAATGAATTACGCCGACCATGTCCAAATCTTTTGCGCCAGAACATGATAAAGCAATTTCACGATTATATTCCACACTATTATCCGATAAATTATCATTAAACAACTTGATAATAGAAATCGGGTTAACTTTATCTTTCCACCCATCTTTTGAGTCGCCTGATAATTCCTTCAATGTCTTGTGTATATATGATATATCAATGCTAGTGAATTTTGGCAAAAATTTTGTCAAAAATTTATTTTCTTCAATAACTTTACTTAACATACCATTTATTTGGCATGTATTACCAGAAGCGTTATATAAATCAAAACCTAATCCTTTTGCAGAAAGAAATTTTAATAGCTCAGCAATCGGCATTTTGAAAAATATAAGTAAGATCATTTTCGTTTGACATATCAATACCCCTCTTTTGAATTGATCAATCTTAAACATTATTTATTATAACATACAATTCTTTATTTGCCAATATTTTTATAAACTAAAATATAATTCAGTTGATTTTATTAAAATTCTAGACACACAATTTTGCTAACGTTCGATATAATGCGACAAGTTCTCCGTAAAAAAAAAGTCATTATTTTAAATAACTTCGCTGAGTATTTTATTTATTTGATATGTATTATAAAAATCATTACAAGCTAGATTCTTTTATGCTCAGAAATTTAAGTTTATAAATCTGTCAACGCTTTTATCGCCCTAATAATTTCACCGTATACATAAAAACTTCCTGTAGCAAAATTAATTTGCTCTTTATTATTTTTAAATAAATCATCGATCGCCTCGTCAAAGGTTTTTATATATATTTTTTGCTCTGGATGTTTAATTTCATTTGCAATTTCATATAGCTCTTTTGCTGGAACAAAAAAATCTTTTTGCCCGTTATTAACATTTATAAAAATAAAGTTTGCTCGCGAATTATATTCTTCTTCCAACAAAATTTTTAACATGCCAAAATAATCTTTGCGTTTTAAAATACAAATCAAATAATTTCTAGCCAAATTATTTTTGTAATACATATTTATCGTCGACATTAAATTTTTTATAGCAGGTTTATTATGTGCTCCGTCAAAAATAATTAACGGCTCTTGATTTAAAATTTCAAATCGTGCCCTATGCACAATATTTTTTAAAGCATGTACAATATTTTTTTTATAAATTTTATAACCCATGCGTCTTAAAATTTTTACACTTTCCAAACACAAACAAGCTATTTTAACTTGATTTTTACCTTTTAAATTTAACATTACATTTTTAAAATCTTTATAACTAAACTTTTGATAATCAAAATCAAAACTATAATTTCGGATTTCATTTTTATTTATAAAAAATAATTTATTTTGTCGTCCTTGTGCCGTACCAGAAATAATTTTATTAACCTGTTCGTTTTGTTCAAAAAAAACCGTCCGAGAATTTTTTTTAATAATCCCGGCCTTTTGTTGAGCTATTTCGACTAAACTATTACCCAAAATATTTACATGATCAAAACCTATCGAAGTAATAATCGATATCAATGGATTTTTAATTATATTTGTACAATCATGTAATCCGCCCAAACCTGTTTCCAATATCACAAAATCAACTTTTTTTCTATAAAAATAAACTAGCGCCAACGTCGTTTCGATTTCAAAAAGCGTAACTTTTCTTTCATGATTTTGATTATAAAAATCAATATGTGGCATGATCTCTATTATTAAATCGCTCAAATCTAAATCCGAAATATCTTCGTTATTTATATTTATCCGCTCGTTATATTTTATTAAATGCGGCGACATAAATTTTCCAACTGAATAACCATTCGCAATCAAAATATTCGCCATCATTTCAACACAAGCACCTTTTCCATTTGTTCCTGCTACATGAATAATTTTTAATTTCTCATCAACATGATCATATACATCCATAAAAAATTTCATGGCGTCAAGAGTTGGATTTTTCGTCATATTTAAAAAACCGCTAAAAAATTTTTCTATGTCTATCAAATAATTCTCCTCCAAAAAAAATATTTTTCTCTATAAACAAAAAATAAATCTATCTGAACAGATAGAATTTTATAATAAAAAATTTATCCAAACAAAATATCATTTTCTATCCCGTGCATTTTAACAAATTAAAAATTCGTGAACAATATTTTTTTAGAGCGTTATCAAACAAAATTATTACAGATAAATTAATTTCGGCAACACAAATAAATTTTTTATTCGCAAGCAAATTTATTATCGCATTCAGATTTTTTTACACAAAAAAAAGAGCTACATAGCTCTTTAATTTTTTTTTATAAAAATCAATTCAATTACCACTTTTTTCATTGGTTTTCAATTGAACTTCCAGTTTTATATCGTTATTACCGTTAGATATTTCATTTCGGTTATCAAAAGTTAAACTTTTATTTTCCTGGTAATTATTTTTCCCAATGTAATAATCCGTTTCTGTATGGCGACAAAAAATACATTTCAAAATCGATTTTAATATCTTTCGACCATTTTCAAACAATGCCATATCAAAAATTATACAAGCCAAAATCAATGGAATAGATAAAACTAGCGACAATGAAAACATATGGACAAAACTGTTTAAAATCAAAATTAATCCAGCAATTGTAATCAATACAAAGCTAATCCATTTAGTTATTTTTAATAGGGTTAAAGTTTCTTCATGAATCGGAAGAATATCATTATGATCGTTTTGTTTTAAAGAAAAATCTCCTTTACTCAACTTAAAGCCATCAGGATTTATTAGATTAATTTTAGGCTCTAATTGCTCGTTTAGTCTATTACAAATTTTGCTTGCAATTAAACTTATAAGACGACCTGCATCAGATCCAAATTCATAATTATCAACCCAACGTACATAATAAAAGTTTTCTAAATTACTTAGTGTGAAACTTAATTTGTTTTTAAATAGGTTATTATATAACTCGTAATTCAAGTTAAGGTTATCGGTTTTTATTTTCTCAAATAATTTATTTATCACGCCCAGATTATCATAGGTTTCATTTTCTGTTAATTCAATTCCTAACTCATTTACGTTATGTTTAATAAACCACTCAATAATTAATGCTGTTTTATCATCATCCAATTTAAAATTGTCGTCATTTAATAATGCTTCGATAATTGCATACGGTTTAATAAATTTGTTTTTCTGTTCTTCTGCTGTCCTTGTACAATTTTCCAAAACAGAACGAATTATCTTTGCATCTTTATCGCAACAAAACGTAGCAATTGTTTTTATATAGTCATCTTTTAATTCATCGCGTTGATTACCATCTTTAGAATGCATTAAGATTAATTCATAGCAATTTATCATATTTTTGCCCAACTGAATCAAATCATCGTCATTTAAATCTGCCTTATCAGATTTTAATTCGTTGTATAATTTATTTATTATCGCCTTCAAATTATCATATTCTTTTAGTTCTATTCCTAACTCATCTGCGTTATGTTTAATAAACCACTCAATAATTAATGCTGTTTTATCATCATCCAATTTAAAATTGTCGTCATTTAATAATGCTTCGATAATTGCATACGGTTTAATAAATTTGTTTTTCTGTTCTTCTGCTGTCCTTGTACAATTTTCCAAAACAGAACGAATTATTTTTGTTTCTTTATCACGACAAAACGTAGCAATTGTTTTTACATACTCATTCTTTAATTCGTCTTTATTTTTGTTTTTACGATATTTTTCGTCGGAAAGTATTAATTCGCAGTGGCCTACCAATGATTTGGCAAATAAACAAAAAAAATCATCTTTTAGTTTTTGGTATTTACCGGCTTTATCTTCATCGCCTTCTTTATCTTCAAAATTCTCGTTTAGTTTTTGAGAATATAATTGAAAAGCATTATTTACGTTATCTGCCGTAATTTCATCAATCGGCAAAACAAACGTAAAATTACTTTGGAATAAAAATTTGTAAAAATAATTACTTGCATCTAAACAACTATCTAACCAAACGTTACTTATTTTTAAAAATAAATCAGTGTCAAATATGAATTCTCTTTGCTTCTGTTTATCAAACTCTGACAATTGATAGAAAGATAGAGCGCCATATTGGAAAGATTTATATCCGGCTAAACTTTTAATGTTATAAATACCATAAAATTCATTTTTATCATTCTCGCTTCCTTTATAATCTTCAGATTCAATAGGGAAAACAATCTCACCTATAAAATTCGCAAAAAAATCCTTATCACTATTGACGATATCTGACCAGTGTTTAAACTTAAATAATTCTGTCAGTAAAGTAACCACACATAAATATGGTTCTTTAGATCTGCGTGGCTTGTCTACAATTGCAATTTCATCACCACGTTTTTCAAAATTATCTCTATAATAATATGATGACAGCTTAGATTCATCATAATAATATTTTACAAGATTAAATTTAGACTTGTCATAAATTTTGATTTCAATTTGATCTTTAAGTTTCTGTATTTGATCTTTTGCATCATTTTCTTTGCAATAACTTATTATTTTTGAATACAAAATATAAACACGCTTTTGCTTTTCTTTATTATCTGATTCAAAATCATTATTGCTTAATAAAGATAAAAGTAAATCTAATACGTGTAACAAATATTTTTTACGATTGTAATTAAAAATCATATAATTCAAATGCTTTACGCTATAGACTATTGTTTCATCAAATATACGTTCACAAATTGACATCGCTAAATCAAAATCCGGTTTTGTCTCAGCAAAAACTTTTTCAATTGAACTAAGATTTCCTGATGTTTTTGTTACTTCTATCGCATCTTTAAAGTTGTCAACAAATTTATTAATCATATTATCCTTATTTTTATCTTCATTGAGACAAAATTTTATTGCTTTCAATTCTGATTCCGGGTACATAAAGCCTAATAAAGAATTTTGAAGCCCGTCCAAACCAAAAAGCTTTTTTATTTCATCATCAAAAAACTGTTTAACTTCATGTTCTTGATCTTTTTTATCATCACCAACCAATCTCGAAACAATTTCAAAAGCCAAAGTTAAACGTTTAAATTCATCGCTTTGAGTTATCTTCTTTATATCAGTTTTTTCAAAAAACGCCTGTAAATATTTCTTTTTCAAGGAGTTGGCAAAGCTTTTGTCCACAAGTAAAAATTTTTTAATTAAGCACTTGATAACTTGCACATTATCTTTGTGAAGAATTAATTGTTTGTCATTAACCATCTTTTTTATTACACCAAGTATTTTCATATCGTCAGCGTTTTCCTGAGCATCAAAATAATTTACACTGTTGTACGAAATGTCTATCCATAGCCTTTGGACATATTCATCGACCGGTCCTTCCCCATCAGTTAATTCCTCAAAACGATCGAAATCGACATAGTAACAAATAGGATCATCCATATGATTCATCTTTGTTTTATCCAACAATCCATAAATCGAAATAAATTTCAAAAGCTGAGGCATTATTTTGTTTAAACGTTCTTGTTTCTGCTCTGGGCTTAAATTTTTATCTTGCATCACGCGATTATAAAAATTTTTAAACAACTCGGTCCTACAAATTGTATCTGATCTATTTAACACATTATATATTGCCGAGCGAAACTCTTTACTTTTAAGTTTAACAGTGCATTTATCCTCATCGATTTCGAAAAAAATATCCAAATTTTGAATTATCTCTGTGTATTCGATAGACGTAGGATATATTTTATCACCGAAAATAACAAAATAAGAACTGTCTTGCGGATAAAGTCCATTGTGCTCTAGCAAATTAATAAAATTCGCAATTTCTTCTTTTTCAGCTTCATTGTTAGCTTTTATTTTATGATTTTCTATAAATTTAGAGCAAAACATAATCATAAATTCTTTAATTCTATTTTTATCATAATCTTTAGACTGTTGTTTTATACATTGCAATAAATATTCTTTCTTCGCCTCAAACAACCGGCGCCGGCGCCGGCGCCGCTCATTATTTTTATCTCCTGCAAGCAACTTTTGTTCTTTTGCACAAAAACTACAGTAATATTCAATAAGTTCGAGAAAATTATTATCGACTTTTTGCTCCGGAGTTAGTTGACTATTGTTATTTTCATTTTCACTGACTGATGTCTTATCAGCTGAGTCTAATGAGTCTAATGAGTCTAAATTCCATTCGTTCAAGTAATCACCAATACTTTCAAACAATAAAAGATAATCCATTTTTTTATTTTCTATGTTACTGTTAATATCAGTATACAACAAAAGGTTATCATTTTGTTTTTTATTTTGTTCTTCAATGAATGTCTTTTCATCAGTTTTATTTTCAATTGGTAACTCTATATCGTTTTTATCTTTTTTGCTACTATCATCAAAAATATAATCATCAAAAGCACACAATACATCTTTTATATTTTCTTTTAGACTTATCGTAGTTTCTCCTCGTATCTCTGGTAAATTATCTTTCCTTTCCCATAAAAAAATATGACAATATTTATACTCATTTGAACTATATTTTTCTTTTACAAATTTGTTATCAGTAAAAAATACCAATGGAGCTTTATTATCTTTTAAAGCTTTGACGCAATCTAAAATTTCTTTTTTCATTGTAGAAAGAATTTCGTTATCATCAACATCTTTAATGCCGTAAAAAGTTTCTTTATACAAAAATTTTATCACATCATCTCCATCTTTAAAGTTAACGATATTTCGTCTAAATTTGTCAAAAAGACCTTGATTCAATATACTATTTTCTATTTTTTCATCCCAAATGTTCTGGAGATCTTCTATAATTTCATCGTTATCTTTTGACAAATTAATATTAGAGATTTTTTTATATAAAACATTGAACAAAAACACTTCAAAAATCAGAGACAAATCCTTTGCATCCAACGCACTAGTGTCCTTTTTGAAAATAATTTACTTACATAAATTCTTATATTCCAATTCATTTTCTATCACATCAACCCAGTGTTTTCGAAACAAATCACCACCAAGCCAATCCAAACAATTAGATTGACTGTTATCCAACAAATGTTCATATATATTGTTATTATTTAACTCGTATTGATCTCCATCATACGTCATAATTCCACCATATTGAACAGTACTTGAAAGTTCGATTATATTTACAATTGCTGCTTCTTTTGCTTTGTTTTTATGCTCAATATATCCTTTTTTAATAAATTTGTCGTTAAACTTGTTCATAAAATCATCGCGTTTGTCATTTTGAAAAATAACTTTCAGATGGCTACTTATTAAACGCCATAAATAATATTTTAATCAACAATAATCTTTTCTTTCGTTAATTTAACCCATTTCTTAAAAGCCCTTTTAGTTAGTAATTTATCAACTAAATTTTTAATTAATATATCAATATATTTATTTTTCTTTTTCTTTTTGTTTGAATATTTAATAATCTTAATTTTAAAAG
>CAMVHY010000027.1 GCA_947167415.1 uncultured Clostridia bacterium | reverse complement strand
TTTTAGAAAAGTTTTTACTCGTTATGATAAACTTAATTCTATTTTTATTTCTACCGTCTCCCTTGCTTTTATTTTTGACTTGCTTTTTATGTAAACGCTACCTAGTTGTTGGTGTGTTTTTATTTTTTTTGTGGGAGTTTAGTTTAGATGGATCAAGCAACTATAGCAATAATATGTGGTGGTGAAGATGGTTTAATAAATTTTTTGCATACTCATGGATTTGTAACAAAAACTAAAAATTGGATTATACCGTGTCAAGTAATGAAATTAACTGACAAATCTCAAGATTGGATTTTAGATTGAACTAATTATTTGGAGCCAACAGATGAGTTTTTTCAGTTTAATAATAAAAACAACGAAATTATTTACGGGTTAAGATTTTATTTTCCCACTAAAATTCATACGGATAATAAGTTAAAAAAACAGGATAGATTTTTGGTTTTGAAGTTGATGAAGAGTAATAGAGAAGATTTATTTATTGCATACTATGATTTTGAGCAGAAAAAATATTATCCGACAAACATAAAATTTAAACGAGTGTTTGAAAATACCATCGGCTTGGTAAAGTACATGCTTGCAAGGTTCATAAAACAAAATTGGATAAAAGGAATTATTTCAGCTAGTGTTGGGCTTGTCATTACTGTTGTTTTTACTTGGCCATATATTTTTATTGGATTGGGTATTTTTGTTATTTGGGTATTTTCATATTATATCCGCGCAAATTATATTTCTGTGGATTCTATATCATTCGATTTAAAACATGAACCGCCTAAGCCACAACCACTGGTTGAGGATCAATTAAAATCTATAACTAATACACAAGATAAAGATTCTTAAAAAGAAAAATTTATTCCAAATAATAACGATAATAAGAACGATAATGAAAGGCTCAATGATAATAGCATTTAACAATATTTGTTGTCCTTGTCTTGGGATTGCGTTTTATATTTATATAGGGCTCAAGCAAAAAAAAATTTTTAGTACTTGACAAGCGTTTTTTTATGTGATAGAATAATGCAATAGTTGGGAGAGTTCCCGAGCGGTCAAAGGGGGCAGACTGTAAATCTGTTAGCATTGCTTTCGAAGGTTCGAATCCTTCTTCTCCCATTTTTGCCCAGGTGGCGGAACTGGTAGACGCACAGGACTTAAAATCCTGCGGAAGTTAAATTCCGTACCGGTTCGACTCCGGTTCTGGGCACTTTTCTGCGCCATTTTGTATTAAATAAATAATTTATAAACGTTTTCGTGCTGATTTTGATATAATGGCACGGAATTTTTTTTATAAAAAATATTTTTTTAGGAGGAAAAAATGAGCAATAAAGTAAATTTAAATTTGTATGTAACAACGCCTATTTATTTTTCTAATGGTAATTTGCATATGGGACATTGTTATACAACGATTGGTGCTGATACTATTGTAAGGTATAAAAAAATGCGTGGGTATAACGTAAAATTTTTAACTGGAACGGATGAACACGGACAAAAGATCGAAATGTCGGCAAAAAAAAATAATATGCAGCCGCAAGATTTTGTAGACGGTATTGTAATGCAAATAAAAGATTTATGGGATTTATTAAATATAGATTATGATATTTTTATGAGGACGACTGATCCAAAACATGTTTCTGCGGTACAAAAAATTTTTAGACGACTTTATGATTCAGGAGATATTTATAAGTCAAATTATGAAGGATGGTATTGTACGCCATGCGAAACTTTTTTTAATGAAAGAGACTTAATTAATAATAAATGTCCTGATTGTGGGCGAGAAGTTGAAAGAACACAAGAAGAAGCTTATTTCTTTAGATTATCGAAATATCAAGATCAAATTATGGAGTTTATTAAAGAAAATCCTGATTTTATTGAACCAGCTTCAAAACGGAGGGAAATGATTAATAATTTTTTAAAGCCAGGATTAGAAGATTTGTGTGTTTCACGAAGCAGTTTTGATTGGGGGATAAAAGTTGATTTTGATGAAAAGCATGTGATTTATGTTTGGTTTGATGCATTGTTAAATTATATAACTGCGCTTGGATTTATGAACGAAGATAATTTAGATTATGAAAAATTTTGGCCGGCTGATTTGCATTTAGTAGGAAAAGAAATTGTGAGATTTCACAGTATTGTGTGGCCAGGAATTTTAATGGCGTTGGGAATAAAATTGCCAAAAAAAATTTTAAGTCATGGCTGGATAATAATCGATGGTGAAAAAATGTCGAAGTCAAAAGGAAATGTGGTTGATCCAAAAATTTTAATAGAGAGATATGGCGCGGATGCCATAAGATATTTTTTGATTCGTGAAATAAATTTTGGTCAGGATGGAACCTTTAATAATCGCGCGTTGATAAATCGCATAAACTTTGATTTGGTAAATGACTTAGGAAATTTGGTTTCGCGAACGAATGGAATGATCCAGAAATATTTTGGCGGCGAAACAAAAAATTTTGAGTTTATAAAAAATGAGCGAATAGAAAAAATTTGTTTTGATATCGTGGAAAAATATAAGAATTTAATGGATGAATATAAAATAAGTGAGGCACTGGTAAAAGCATTTGAGTTAATATGTTTTGCAAATAAATATATCGATGAAGTTAAACCATGGAATTTATTTAAAGATGCGACGAAAAAAAATGAATTGGCAAGCTTTTTATATGATTTAGTTGAGATTTTGAGAATTGCTTGTGTATTGATTTATCCGTTTATGCCAAATACACCAAAGAAAATCCTTGAGCAGTTTTATCTCGATGAAAGTTATATAAGTTTTGATTCACTTGATAAATTTGGCGTTTGTAATAAAAATATTAGAGCCAAAAAATCTGATTTGTTGTTTAAAAGGATGGACATAGAAAAAGAACTTGAAGAGCTGAGAAAAATAAAAAAATAATGTTATAAAAAACGCGGGATAATCCGCGTTTTTTTGTGTCTAAAATAAAATTTTGATATGTAAAAAAAAATAATTATTATGAAATTAAAATTGGATTATGAGAAAATATATTTGCTAGAGAGTGTCTACATGAAAAAAATAAACAACGAGACAAGGAAAAAAATAATCTATAAAATAGGATGTAATAGAGAGGAATAAAGAAAAGGAGCAAAAATAAAAACGAAGGGAAAAGATGTATTACGGATTTGATGCAAGCGATGCAGATTTAAGATATTGAAAGGTCATGCGAACTTTGAATGAATGGCTAATGACAGACTTGAATTATGTGAAAGCACATCAGCGTGCAGCTGGAACTCGTGGCGGAAATCAGGCTATATCAAAAACAAAAGAGGGCTCAATTCAAAAATACACTTAGCCGTTAATGAGCGCGGTTTGCCTGTAATATTTATCGTTACAGAGGAAAAGTATGCCGATTGTAAAGAAGCTATTAACTTGCTCAAAAATCTCGATGCAAAATTATTATTCGCAGATCGTGCTTATGATACCAACGAAATCTTGTCTTATATTGCAAAACGAAACATAAAATCAAAACGCAACAGACTTGAACAACGTGATTTTAAAGGTTTTAAGGTTCTAAAGAAAAGAGACAATAGTCTCATCGTAAACTTTATCGCTTTAGACATATCATCGAGAATACTTTCCTCGCTTTTAAGCGTTGACGTGCTATTAGCGCGAGCTACCCTAAAACCTTTGATGGTCTCATTGCTCCCATATTATGTTCGTTGTATCTTTATGTATTTGTGATTATTTTAAATTTTTCTCATGTTGATAATGTCTAATTTTTGAAACAAAATAGAGATAAATTACTATTAGTCTAATAAGTTATTTGGCAGATTGTTTTCTTGTTGTGGTATTTCAGGCAAACTTATTCGGAGATGTGAAAAAGCTTGAAACATACTTGTTTGATCATAACGACTAAATTTTACGTTACCTACGCTATCAACGCCAAAATCTTTCGAAGTTAAATTTGAAGGTGCCTGATTTATTTGAGTTTCTCTTAAAAAATTAACAAACTTTCTAAGTTGCGCGCTCTTTTCAATTTTTAGCCGTCCGTTAAATAATATTCCATCCCACAATGCAATAAAATGTGTAAAAAAATTAATCACAAACTCACAAAAACAATCCCAACCATTAACAGAAATGTCATAAGCATCAAGAATCCAATAATAGTGTTCGATCAACAGAGTATTAGAATAAGTACAATCATCGTTAAAGTATTTATTTACCTCATCGATCAATGCTTGTTCTTTCATAAAACAGAATATCGATCTTATATGAACGTTTATATCTTTTAATACTTCATTGGTTAAATTAAAACTTGCTGTATCTTGCTTTTCAAACATATCCACATAGCGAAAAATTTCTTATACATGCTGTCTTATAGGGTAACATGGCGGAATAGTTTTTTTTGCACATTTGGCTATGCACCGACGCAATTTTTCCCATCTCTGAGCATAAAATTTTCTATTCACAGTTTCAAGTTTTTTATCGAATAAATCCACTATTCTATACATAAAACTAAAATACGGTTTAAAAGGCATATTGTAATGAGGATCACGATTCAGTTCTGAATCATAATAAAAATTTAATAACTCCTCAGCCGTATCAAATTTTTCTAATGTATTATCTCGTAAAAGCGACAGCAATGAACTTTCAATTTCAATAGGGCATCTTGGACAGTCTCCATCATGATAATAATTACCAAATTGAACATATCGTTTTTTGAAACATAACTTCAACTCTTCTTTTTTATTAGTCACAGAATCAACAAAATCATCTGCCTCAATCAGTTCAGTTATGCTACAAGTAAGAGGCTTAAAAACACCATCAACCTCTTTCGGCTTTTTTATATTTTTTTGTCCTTGAAAATACGTTTCAAATGACGGTAATTCTATAATTGTCTCTTTTATAGCTTTATCATCAAAATTTGTCTTGAAACAATATTTTCCATTCACTAAGTAAGTCTTGCTACCAAAAATCCCACACGACCATAATCCGCGTTTAATCGTCATTAAAAGATTTTTCCAATCTTCTGCTTGCGTTGGCTCATTGTCTTGACTAAAAAATATTGGTTTTTGATTTTTATTTATTCCTAGCTTCTTATAATAATCAATCCCTACCGTTTTAGACAAACACAAATCTTTAACCAAATCAATCTCTTCATCAGTGGGTCCGGGATTTTGAGCATTATAATTTTTTTCATCAAAACTAAACACTTTTTTTAGCGTTTCAATTTTACTTTTTAAGGGTTCTTGTTCTTTCAAGTGCTCGTAACCTGATTTGAATTCCGTGAATTTTTTATAGTAATTATTGAGTTCTTCGCAAAGTTGACTCCATTCATCATGTCTTTTCTTATTGTCTATCAAATCAGCAATTTTTATTTTCTTTTTTATTTTGTTTTCCAAAACAATCACTCTCCATTAAAAATAAATATAAAACTACTTTAATAATATCACATCAAATTATAACACTCAAAATTTTTTTATCAAGATTTTTTTATCATCAAAAAAAAATAAAAATGTATATACACAATACACATTATTTAATTCAAAACGTATTATTCCAACAATAAATTATTTTGATTACCTTCTTGTTTTGGTATTTTATCAGGCAAAATCGTGCGGAGATGCCGAAAAGCTTTAAAGCGATTTGTTGCCTCATAAACATATTTTATATTGTTGTCAACATATTTTTGATAATTTGTTTGATCTTCCGAAATTTCATTTGTGTTAATTGTTTCTAAGAACATAACGAGCTTTCTAAGTTGTGCACTCTTTTCAATTTTAAAATCACTATCACATAGCGTAAGAAAGTGAGTAAAAAGGAAAATAAAAAACTCTTTCCACCATTCTTTCGTGCTAACAGAAAGGTTCAATGTTGATGTCTCTAATATGGAGTCTGTTTTATTAGTCATCAGCAAAGTACTTGGATCGTAACCAATATCAATCAATAAATGTTCTCTCATAAAAGCCGATATATTCACGATATCTTCTCGTATGGAATTTAAATCTGAATTAAATTCTGACGTACGATGCGTCTCAAACATATTTACGTAATTAAAAATATTTTCTACCGACTTAGTCATGTTGGGATTTTTTCCCAAAATATCTTTTGTACATCCTTTTGCGCATTCGCAAAGCTGCTCAAATTCACCAGCATAATTTTGATTATTTGTCCCTGCCAGCTTTTTATCATATAACTTCAATATTCTATATGCAAATCTAAAACTGGGATCAAATTTATCATTTGCAAGTTTTAACTTCTTGTAATAAAAATTTAATATTCGTTTAGCTGTATCAAACTTATTTAACGTATCATCTCTTAAATAATTAAACAACACATTTTCAATTTCAATATTATCCAAACCAAAACTATTAGATTTATCAAGAGCGATACTATTTTTCAAAACAAATTCTAGATCATCTGATTTCTCATCAAAAACATCATTCATCTCGTTGCGGTACAAATAACCAACAAAATCTTCCGCTTCCAATATTACTCTCAAATCGTATTTATCATATTTTTGTAATCCGTAATTTATCTCTTTTAAATTTGGTTTTGTAGTCTTGTACTCTTTTTGAAATTCAGTTTCAAACGACGGTAAAGGCAAATCTATGATTATCTTTTTAATTTCATGATCTATCAAAGATTTATCTTCTTTCATAGTTCTTTTTCGAATCAAATTATCTTTTTGTAGTTGACACCATATACTGTGCACAATTTTATCGAATGTCTCGTTATCTTGGTTTTGATTAGATTTATTTGTGTAAAGCTCTGTTGGAAAATTAATCCCAATAATATTTTGACACAATTCTTTTGCCAAATTAATTTCCTCATTTTTTGGTTGGTAATATCCAATGCTATAACTTCTTTCATGAAAGAACCATCCTAGCTGTCCAATTTTACTTTTTAAAGGTTCTTTATCTTTATTTTCATCATAAAATTTTTCTTTATTTTCCTTAAATTTCTTATCATATTCCTCAAGCAAAAAGTAATTCTTTATTGCTTTGTTTTTTTTAACAATATCCGCAATTTTTATTTTGTTCTCCAAAACAATCACTCTCCATTAAAAACAAATATAAAACTACTTTAATAATATCACACCAGATTATAACACTCAAATTTTTTTTGTCAATATTTTTTTTATCATTAAAACAAAAATAAAAATGTATCTACACGTTCTTTTGCCACATTTTTAAAAATTTTTATCGAACACCAGACATAAACAAACATATTTAAATTCAAAACCAATACTCAGATTAAAATCAAAAATCACGTCCATAATAAAAACTGTGTATTAATAATTAAACATGTTTTTTATGGAGTGATTTTTTTTTATGTTTCACAATAGCCTTATTTTCAAAAAACTTTTTTTTGTCTCACAAATATTATTTTTAATGAGTTTGGGGTTAGCTTTAAAAAAAATTATTTATTTTTATAAATTAGCACTTGTGAGAAATAAAAAAAAAAC
Source organism: uncultured Clostridia bacterium (assembly GCA_947167415.1). Lineage (GTDB taxonomy): Bacteria > Bacillota > Clostridia > Lachnospirales > CAMVHY01 > CAMVHY01. The sequence goes on along the minus strand of CAMVHY010000027.1, from coordinate 2,924 downwards.
GGATCTGTTCCGCCTTTTTAATTTTTCCTATGAAAAAAGATTATTAAAAGATATATCTACGCAAAAAAAAATTTCTGCCAATCAAATTCAACAAAAAAAAATAAACATGACTTATCAAGACATATTTATTTCTTCTTTTGACAAATTAAAATTACATGCCAATCTAATCACACAAAAAAATAATTTATATAAAAACAACTGGATAATAATAATTCATGGCTATAACGGATTTGGATTACAAATGCTAGACATCGCAAAAGAATTTTATAAACTAAACTTTAATATTATTTTACCTGATTGTCGCGGACATGGAAAAAGCGACGGAGATTATATTGGCATGGGTTGGCACGACAGACTCGATATTCTCGAATGGATAAAATTTATAATAAAAAAAAATCCGCAAGCAAAAATTATTTTATACGGATTATCAATGGGCGGCGCCGCCGTTTTAATGACATCCGGAGAAAATTTGCCTGCGAATATAAAATGCATAATCGAAGACTGTGCTTATACTTCTGTTCTCGACGAATTTTTTTATCACTATAATAAAATTTTTAATCTGCCAAAATTTTTATTAAACCTAACCGATATAATTTGCCAAACAAAATCTGGCTATAAACTTTCTGAAGCGTCGGCAATAAACCAATTAAAAAAATGCAAGACGCCTGTTTTATTTATTCATGGCGCACAAGATCGATTTGTTCCAACAAAAATGGTCTATAAACTTTATAAAAGTGCAACCTGTCCAAAAGATATTTTAATAATTTCTAAAGCAGGTCACGGCCTTTCATATCAAATCAACGCAAAAAAATATTTCAAGAAAATACAATCTTTCATCAAAAAATATTTTTAATTTATTTTTAGCGCACAAAATCCCAACGGCGGAACTTTTAATTTAATACTATTTTCTCGCCAGTTATAATTTATTTTTTCGCTCTTAATTAAATTTTTATTTACAACTCCCGAACCATTATATTTTTTTTCATCGCTATTAAAAATTTCTTTATAAACTCCTTCAAACGGCACACCAATTCTATGCTCAAATAAAGCAACTGGTGTAAAATTACATACAAAAATAATTATATCTTTTAAATTTTTTCCCTTACGCATAAAAACTAAAACGCTTTGCTCAGCATTATCACAATCAATCCATTCAAATCCTTTATAACTAAAATCATCCCAATATAAAATTTCGTGCTCTAAATAAAATTTATTTAAATCTCGCATATAATCTCTAAATTTTTTATGCGTATCAAAATCTAATAAATGCCAATCAAGACTTTTATCTTCTCGCCATTCATCAAATTGCGCAAATTCATTTCCCATAAAAGATAATTTTTTTCCTGGATGTCCAATCATAAATCCAAACGCTAATCTTAAATTCGCAAATTTTTGCCACAAATCACCGGGCATTTTATTTATCAAACTTTTTTTTCCGTGCGTAACCTCGTCATGTGACAAAGATAAAATAAAATTCTCAGTAAAAGCATAAATCATACTAAAAGTTAAATCATTGTGATGCCATTTTCTATAAATACAATCTTTTTGCATATATCTTAAAAAATCATTCATCCAACCCATATTCCATTTAAAATTAAATCCAAGTCCATTATTTTCAACTGGGCGCGAAACATTTCCAAAGGCTGTTGATTCTTCAGCAATCATTAAAATATCTTTATGCTTTTTAAAAATAATCGAATTCATGTGCTTCATAAATTCAATTGCTTCAAGATTTTCTATTCCGCCAAATTTATTTGGAACCCATTCGCCATTTTCTTTACTATAATTTAAATATAACATCGAAGCCACACCATCAACTCTTAATCCATCAACATGAAATTTTTTTATACAAAACCAAGCATTTGCGATTAAAAAATTTTTTACTTCATTGCGTCCATAATTAAAAATTAAAGTTCCCCAATCAGGATGTTCTCCTTGTCTTGGATCAGCATGTTCATATAAATAGCTTCCATCAAATTTTTTTAAACCGTGATCATCTTTTGGAAAATGCGCCGGAACCCAATCCAATATCACACTAATATTATTTTCATGACATTTATCTATTAAATACATAAAATCTTCTGGCGTTCCAAATCTACTTGTCGGGGCATAATATCCTGTAACTTGATATCCCCACGATTTATCTAAAGGATGTTCGCAAATTGGCATTAATTCTATATGCGTATAATTCATTTCTTTTACATAATTAATTATTTGCTCGGCAAATTCTTTATAGCTTAAAAATCTATTTTCTTCTTCAACAATTCTTCGCCATGATCCAAGATGAACTTCATAAATATTTATTGCTTGATTTAATTTTTTTTCATCAAATTTTTTTTCTCTCTCAGCTAAATATTTTTTGTCATGCCATTTATATTTATTTATATCAAAAACAATTGACGCTGTTTTCGGTCTTAACTCACAAAAATTTCCGTACGGATCCGCTTTTTTTAAAATAAAATTCTCCTGCGTTTTAATTTCAAATTTATATAGCTCAAAATTTTTTAACTCCGGAATAAATAATTCCCAAATGCCAGAATTTCCACGTTCACGCATTTGATTTACGCGCCCGTCCCAATTATTAAAATTTCCGATTACACTCACACGTTTTGCATTTGGCGCCCAAACAGCAAAATTTACACCCGAAATATTTTTTAATTTCATAAGATGCGCGCCGAGTTTATCAAAAATTTCATAATGCGTACCTTGTCCAAATAAATACAAATCAAAATCCGAAAGCACAGGCTCAAAATTATAAGCGTCAAAAATTTCATGCTTATTATTTTCGTAGTCAATAATTTCATATTTATAGTCAAAAGTTTTTTTTGCGTTAAAAATAATTTCAAAAACGCCAGTGTCATTTATTTTTGTTTGCCACCGTCACCATCGATGGTAACAAGTATTTTGTCAAGTGGGCCGATATG
>CAMVHY010000026.1 GCA_947167415.1 uncultured Clostridia bacterium | reverse complement strand
GATATCTTCGCCGGTTTCCTCGCTATCGGCATTAATCCCTCTAGCTTTTTATATTCGCTTTTTGTCAGTTTCATACCTCTGTCTTATCACTTTTTCTCTTTGCTCAGTCTATTTTTATTTTGTGTGAACGCTACCTAGTAAAAAATTTTATGTTAATATAAATAATATTGGTGTTTTGTGCAAAGCTGATTTTTAATTTTTGTTTGACACTACAAAAAAATTTTAAACCCGAGGTGTTTTTTTATGGAGACTGAGCCAATTCAATCATATTTACAAAAATTGAACAATGAATTTAGTAATAAATTCCGTTATCACTACATTTACAATCAGCAAAAAATAATTTGGGATGACAAATACAATATCAGGAATGAATTGGATAAGATCAAAGAAATTTGGAAAAGCGTATTATTTGCAGAATGTGAAAAAGTTATAAAATCTAAGGCTAACAACGAAAATGTGAATAAAGATGAATTTGCAAAATTTTATAACGAGCATTTTAAACAACATGAAAATGATTGGGAGATAAATTATTATGGCACAGATTTAGATTTCTTTTTTGAAGTTTTTGAGGAGGAAACAATTGATACGCCGAAAAAAGTAGATCAGCTTGTTGATTTTATCAAAAACGATTTAAAACCTCGAAATGCTATCGGAGATCATTTACCTATATTGACTATTCTTAAATTGATTAAATCCAACTCAGAGGATGATTTATTTAAAATACTTGAATTAAATCAACAAAAAAATTTATCGCCATATGTACTTTCGGAATGCGTGAGTAAATTTAGATTGAATTGCAACAGTGCTGAAAAACTATTATCTTTTGGGAAAAATTATGAATTACCCGACCCAAAAGACAGAGAAGGTATATACAGAGATGAGGTAGATAATTTTTTTCGTCTGTTGCAGTGCGTATTAAATAATACCAGAGCATTAACGGCCTGGATCAATCCAGTTAAAAATCTCAAGATACTCCAAAAAATTTTCACTTATATCAATAAAGATATGCCTCAATTCAAACCTTTTTTTGGCAAAATCAATAATAAAGATAAATATGCCTGGATGGAATTGTTTCTTGAGCGTCTTAGTCTGAATTGTATAAAAATTTATTTAACGAAAGAAAAATCTGGTGATGGCGACATTAAACTTGAAATTGACTATTTTCGGTGGTTTAACCGGTTTGTTTTAGACAAATTGAAAGATGATAATCTCGATGGATATAAAGAAAACTATAATAAATTTGTTTCGGAGTTTAGTAGTGAAATAAAAAAATATAATATCGAGATTACAGAAGATATAAAGAAACAATTACTGTTCGATGAGAAGTGGCTCGACAAAGTTATATCACAAAAAAATCAAATGAAATTGACAGATACAAAGAATAAAATCAATAGAGAAGGAAACGACACAAACATAGAAAAAGAAATCAAAAATAAAGATATTAAAAAAATTGAAGGAAAAAATGAAATCCCAATAGAAATTAATTCCAAAGATAAGAATAAAAATAGGATTAATGAAATCAATGAAATCGATGAAAAAAATAACGAAACGGATATGACAGTAAATGATAAAGACAATTTGAAAACAAAGCTAAAGCCAATTAGTCCGATAACAAAGATAACCAGCTCGACTGATAACCAAAACGGCAAAGCCTCAGAAACATATCAAAAAATTGACGGTATACCTGTTATTAATAATTCAAAGCGCGAAAACATACAAGATCAATGTCCTAAAACTACTTTTACTCCAACCACAAAAATTTCATACCCTAAATTAATAGCAAAAATTGTTTTATACGCGTTAACCGTTATTGCTCTTGCAGCTTTTGTTTTTAGCATCATAAAAGCATTTTGGTTTTTGACGACATTATCATTTGTACTTTGTTTTTGTTTTGCTTTCATCGCATATAAAATTAAATATAAAATAGCTGCTGAAAGACTGAGAAATATAAATAGCGGATATAAAATTTCTGGACGGGAAGAAGCACGGGAATTTACTGAACCAAATAAAAATCAAATGCCTGAGACTATTAAATATGTCAATAATGAAAAAGATAAAAATAATAATTCTTTTTCTCACAACCCAAATTACAAATAAAAAAGCCACACATTAAATCCTGTGCGGCTTTTTTTATTAAAAAAATCCATCAAATAAATTAATAATTTTAATTTACAACATCCAAAATCAATCTTCTTAATTTTGGTTTTTCATTTTCTATATCAATTGCGCTCAATAAAATTTCTTCTGCGCGCTTACATTTTTCTATATCACTCGCATGAATTTCACAAATCTCATCATTTTCGTTTACATAATCTCCTAATTTTACTTTCATAATAATTCCGGCCGTGTAATCTATTTCATCATCTTTTTTTAATCTGCCGGCACCGGTTGCAATTGAAGCACGACCAATTTCTGCCGCATTCATTTTATACACATAACCGGCTTTTTTTGCTTTCACAGGATATTTTACAGCCGCTTCTTTTATTTTTAATTCACCATCAAAATCTTTAGACTGCTGTTTTACGAACTCTAAAAATTTTTCGTAGCCTTTGCCATTTTTTATATTCGCCAAAAGCATTTCTTTTGCTTCTTCTAAACTTTTAGCTTTATTTCCGAGCAATAACATATATGATCCGAGCTCAATCGAAACATCAAGCAATCTTCCAGTTTTTTCACCTTTTAAAATTTCGATTGCTTCTTTCGCTTCCAAACAATTTCCAATATTTAAACCTAATGGCTCATCCATATTTGTTATTAACGCAACAACTTTTTTACCAACATTTCGTCCAATCGCAACCATTTCTTTTGCCAAAGCTTTAGCCGATTCAAAATCTTTCATAAATGCTCCGCTTCCACATTTTACATCCAAAACGATTACATCTGCTCCGGCTGCTATTCTCTTGCTCATAATACTTGCGGCAATCATCGAAATATTTTCAACCGTTCCTGTTACGTCTCGCAATGCATATAAAATTTTATCTGCCGGTGCTAAATTTGCAGTTTGACCCATTACTACCAAACCGGATTTTTTCGCCATTTCTATTGCTTCTTGCATACTAAAATCTATTTTTAAGCCTATAGATTCCATTTTATCAAGAGTTCCGCCTGTAAAACCCAGTCCGCGTCCTGACATTTTTACAACAGGCAAACCACAACTTGCAACCAACGGCGCCAAAACAAGTGTCGTCGTATCTCCAATTCCACCTGTACTATGTTTATCAACTTTTATTCCCGGAACTTCTGATAAATCTAAAATTTCTCCTGAATAAACCATTTCTTTCGTTATACAGGCAGTTTCTCCTTCGTTCATGCCTTTTAAAAATATTGCCATAAGCATCGCTGAAATTTGATAATCCGGAATCGATTTATTAACCGCGCCATTTATAAAAAATTTTATTTCCTCCGACGACAACTCAAAACCGTCGCGCTTTTTTATAATTAAATCAACCATGTTAAACATGTTTATTAAAACACGCTCCTAAATTAATTTTTTTTTGTTTCCAGCTTAATTATTTTAATTTTTATTTCATAAAAACAATTTGTTTCCGGAAACATGTTAAATTTTATCGCTTTAATATAATTAAGTAAACTCATGGCAAAATAATTTGGCGCATTAATTTTATTCGTTTATTACTTTCAAGCAAATTAAAAGCAAAAAAAACAACGCAAAACGAAATTGCCTTGCGTTGTTTTTATAAACTAACAAATTATTTTATTATTTTTATCTTGATCTGTAATTATTAAAATCATTATTCAAATCACTAATATCGGATTGCATGTTTGGAATATGATCTTGATGCTTTATTTGCAGCATATTAGAACTTATAATAATTGTTTGCCGATTAAATTCTTCGGTATTTATTCCTTGTAGTGGATTAAATAATTGAGTGTTATACAAATGTGATATGCTATTATAAAAGATTGAAAAAACCATCAAATTCCAATTGTTTTGTAAGTTATTCAGCAAATTTATTAAGCTATCTCTAATCATATTTTTATTTTGTTCACTGACTTCCGTTTTTCTCGTAACCAACGAAAAATAATTTTTATTGTCTTGTATAAATTGATCTGCAGAAATTCCACTAATATCTTGTTTCACAACGGCCGAACGATAATCTTCAAATTTTTGAACCGTTTGAACTTCTTCATCATCAAAACCAAGATGCTCTTTTAAAATTTGGGCACGTTCGTCTTTACTAAGCTGATTTTCTGGATGTTCCAAATTCAAAACAAATTTTATGGCTTGTATTTTATCCTCCGATGGATTGTATTTAAGAAGGAAAGTACTAATGTTTGTCACTCTGTTAGAGACAAAGTTATATTGTGCAGTAGTTTGATCATAATAACCGCTTTCATATTTAGCTTGCTGAATTTTGTCTTCTTCTATACCATCATACTGATTTTTTTTGTCAGCCATTTTATTTGCAACATTTGTGCGATCCGTATCATAATAAACCCTGTTAAAATCATCTTTTGATTCTTGTTCACCTTTCTCCTGAACATCTTTATACTCTTTTTGTGATTTTAGCTCTGCAGCCGAATTTTCATCTAAATGATTAAGATTTTTCGAATCCAGAAAAGAACTCTCTGCATCCTCTCGATTTTTTTCATCCATCACAATAAAAACCTCCTTAAAAAATTTCTTTGTCGATAAAAAAATAACAACCGACCTAAATAATTATATCACGCAAGAAAACAAACATAAAATTTATTTTTTTATATTTAATTTACGCCAAAAAACACGAGTATAAAAACCCGTGTTTTTATATTTGTTAATTATCGATTTTCACTTATTGATGCTATTTAATTATATTCTTTTTGTTACAACAGCTCAGTTTTTTGCGAGCGTATCTTTATATCTATAGCGACCGACTCCGAGAAAACCTGCCACAGGATTATCTCCATCCATCTGTAAATATACTTTTGAACTCTTGACATTTTTTCGGATCGGTTTTGCTAGATGCTATCTACATAAAAAAAACTAAAAAGAAACACAGATACATGAAGATGCAACGAACATAAAATAGAAGCGATGAAACCATCAAGCATCTGACGGCGATACCGCGCCAACGTTTAAAGACAAGGAAAGTATTCTCGATAATATGTCTAAAGCGATAAAATTTACAGCGAGACTACTACCTCTTTTTTTCAAAACCCTAATAATCACGCTGTTCAAACCTATTTTATTTTTGCTCTTTTTTTATTTCTCTCCATTACATCCTATTTTATAGATTATTTTTTTTCTTGTCTCGTTGCTTGTTTTTTTTGTGTAGACAGTATCTAGATAGTTTGACAAAACAAATTAAAAAGGTAATATGATTTGAATTTACTGGAAAAAGTTATAAATACAATTTGTTTATTAATAGGTTGTAGGCAAGTTTAAATATTAATTAAGGATACAATTTGATGAGTCATAACAATCTAAAAGTTCATCTGATTTTATTTCTGTTCTTGGTTATCTCAGTTCCTATGCGCATCTGAACTAACCTTTATACTCGTACTATCAATGAAGAATACAGAATTTTCGACATTAAGCAGCTTTGGTCTTTAAAACAAGATTTTAAAGAAAAAAAACAATAGCTTTGGCAATTGCGCCGTTTTTGAACCACCTACTAAATTTCAATAAACTGTGTGCGAGTTTTCATATTTTTTTGATACTGTTCTCCATTTGCAACCATTCCCTATTATATAAAGCATTGCACAAATCAATTTGTAGTTTGATGTCTTTTTTCTTCGTTATCGGTATTAATTCCTCTAGCTTTTTATATTATATTCTCGTAAATTTCATATTTTCATCTTATCACTTTTTTCTTTTTGATCAATCTGTTTTTTTATGTGAACGCTGCCGAAACCATAAGGATGGATATTTATTTATTTATTTAAAAATGCAGCTCCAATAATTCCAGCATAGTTTCCAAGTTTTGATTGAACTATTTTTGTATTTAAATCATTGGCATAAATTCTTTTTTGTACTGTTTGCCTCACCTTTTTTAATAAACTCATTCCTTGATTGCTAATTCCTCCACCGATAATAAACAAATCTGGGCCAAAAATATTTATCAAATTCGCAATTCCTTCTGAAAGGTAATCAACATAATTATCAATAACTAAAATTGCTGTTTTATCTCCAACTTCAGCAACATCAAAAACAAACTTCGCGTCTATTTTATTTTCATCTATATCATTTAATTTTGATTCTGGATTTTTTTTGGCACATTTTTTTGCCTCACGAATTAATCCAGTCGCTGACGCATAAGTTTCCCAACATCCTCTTCGTCCACATGCACAATTTTCTCCGTTTAAAACAATTACATGATGTCCAATTTCTGTGTTTGGCAAAATTTTATTATTTATTATTATTCCGCCACCGATTCCCGTCCCCAAAGTAATCATAATAGAATTCGCATAATTTCTCGACGCACCAAAATTTTTTTCTCCAACAGCAGCACAATTTGCATCATTTTCAATATTTATTGGCACGTCTATAAACTTTCTCATCTCAGTTTCAATGTTTATTCCGTTTAAACTTTTTATGTTACACGCACTGATAACAACCTTATTTTTTATGTCACATTTTCCTGGAATTCCAATTCCAATTCCGTTGATTTGCGCAATTTCAATTTTATTTTCAACCAAAATTTTATAACAACCGTCCACCATATCCTTTAAAATTAATTTATAATCGCGATTTGCATCCGTTGGACATTTATAATATTCTTCCCCAATAAAATTTCCATCTTCATCAAATAGACCAATTACAATATTTGTCCCGCCTAAATCAATGCCAAAATTATATTTTTTATCGTCAATATTTTTCATTCAAAAAACCTCCTTGTCACTATAAAAATATTTTAACATCATAGATTAATCTTTTGGAAATAAAATTATGCATAAGAGAGTAGATTAAAAAATTATGTTAAAAAGAAATTGCTGATTGAAATTGTTTTGTCTAAAGTTTCTGAGCTGCAAGATTTATACATAAAAAATATTATGAGCAATAAAGTTAGGTAGTGTTTACATACAAAAATACAAGCAAGAGATATGGTAAAAATAAAAATAGAATCGGGTTTATCACAACGAGTAAAACTTTTCTAGATAGTAATTGATTCAAGGACATCCTAAATTTTTTTGAGGAGCTTTATTTTTTTATATATTTTTTGACCATGTCAAATAAATTTTTAAACGCGGCCATGATTGCCAAAATAATAAATATGATTAAAAAAACTGGTTCGCTGCTTAATTTATCATCTAAAAATTTTCCAATTAGCAACCCTAAAAAAATATTAATAAAAATGTTTAGACCGATTTGTGTAATCAAAACCAGACAAGAAAAAATTTCATTCATAGTAATTCTCCAAATTAAATTTTTAATTTCGTGATAAAATATCTCTGGTGATAAATATGTTATACAAAAGTTTTTGCGAGGACGATACAAAAAAAATCGCAGAATCCATAGCCAAAAAATCAAAGCCCGGTGATATTTTTTGTTTAAACGGCAATTTGGGCAACGGGAAAACTTTTTTTGTTAGCGCGTTTGCAAAAGCATTAGGTGTTTCAGAAAATATTTCAAGCCCGACTTTTACGATTTTAAACGAATACCACGGCGAAAAAATTAATTTATATCATTTTGACATCTATCGAATTTCCGATCCAGATGAACTCGAATACACAAATTATCCAGATTATTTTTATGGCGACGGAATTTGCCTAATCGAATGGGCCGAGTTAATCAAAAATATTATTCCTGATTACGCGACCCAAATATTTTTTTATAAAAATTTAAATATCAGCGAAAGCTATCGCCTAATAAAATTAATTTGACGATTCGTCGTCATTTTTTTTTGTCTGCTCGTCTTTATTATTTAACTTAATATTATTTAATTTCACATCGACATTTTTTATCTTACTCAAAGCCTCGCGCATTTTAGTATCAGCGATTTTATTTTTCAAATCATAATAATCTGCCACATACATTTTGCCCGATCTTAAAGCTTCAGCAATTGCCGATGGAACTTCTGATTCCGCTTGAACTCTTTGTGCTTCGGCCTCAACAACTTTCGCTCGCATTTCTTGTTCTTGCGCGATTGCCAGAGCTCGTCTTTCTTCAGCTTTTGCCTGAGCGATTTTTTTATCTGCCTCTGATTGCTCGATTTGCAATTCTGCTCCGATATTTCTTCCGACATCAATATCAGCAATATCAATCGAAAGTATTTCAAATGCTGTCCCGGAATCAAGTCCCTTTGCCAAAACAGTTTGCGATATTTTATCCGGATTTTCCAAAACATCTTTATGGCTTGCCGACGAACCAACAGTTGTAACAATTCCTTCACCGACACGCGCAATAATAGTTTCTTCTCCTGCACCACCAACTAATCGCGAAATATTTGCACGAACTGTCACACGTGCAATCACTTTTACTTCGATTCCGTTGATCGCAACAGCTGAAATAAACGGTGTTTCAATTATTTTTGGATTTACACTCATTCTAACCGCTTCGAGCAAATCACGTCCCGCCAAATCTATTGCTGCTGCCCGTTCAAACGATAAATCTAAATTTGCTCTATGCGCAGCAATTAAAGCATCGACTAAATTATCAACATGGCCACCAGATAAATAATGCGATTCGAGTTGACTAATCGACAAATCAAGTCCGGCTTTCGTTCCTTTTATTATTGCTTTGATAATTATATTTACGTTTGTTCTGCGCAAACGCATTCCAATTAAAGACGAAAGTTTTATATTAATTCCGGCTGCTAATCCTGAAATCCATAATCCAATTGGAATCATATTAAACAAAAAAGATAATCCGGCAAATAAAATTACAATCAATATGGCCGAAAACAACATAAAAAATACTTGCATATCAAACATTTTTTGCCTCCATTTTTTTTAATAATTATGACATGCAAAACCATTAAATTAAATGTTTACCCAGATTTTATTACCATATTCTATTACCAAAGATTCTTTTGGTTTTAATCTATAATTCTTCACCGCCGATAAAAATATTTAAATAAAACGTTTAGAAATAACAAAATAATCATTACAAACATATAAACATTTTTTTCATATCAATGTTACTAGGTAGTGTTCATATAAAAGGCAAGTCAAAAATAAAAGCAAGGGAAATGGTGGAAATAAAAATAGAATCAAGCTTATCATAACGAGTAAAAACTTCTCTAAAACGTTTTAATCTCAGGAAATATCGTTCAATATTGTTGTGCTATTTATAAAGATGTTTATCATAGCTCCAAGATAACTTAAAATTTTTTTAGGTGCAACAACTGTGAAAAACCCGTGATCCTTTGTTAAAGCTAAAGTTTCATCATCTTCGTAAGCTTTGTCCATCAAAAGATAATTATTACTTTTGGAATAAATGGGTTCAATCAACTTTCCTCCTTCAGAGGCATCGTAAGAGTTGCCAGGAGACAAACGAAAGGCCCTGGACGTGGAGATGCACAAAACAAATGTAACTTCGTTATTAAAACCTTTCTGAACATCCGATGCTCTGTTCCTGATTATCTTTATTTTTATTTGCATCCGGACTTATTTTTATACTTGTACTGTCAATAAAAAATATATAATTTTCTTCATTAAACGCTTTTTGTTTTTTCATAGCTTCTAAAATTAATGGTTTAAAGAAAAAAATAGCTTTGGCAATCATACTGTTCTTTGATCATATGCTAAATTTCGTGTAAATTGTGTGCCAGTTTCAATATTTTTTTGGTAGTACCCTCCATTTGTAACTGTTCTCTATTATGTAAAACATTGCACACATGAATTTGTAGTTCGATATCTCCACCAGTTTCCTCACTATCAGCATTAATCTTTTTAGCTTTTTATATTGTGTTTTTGTAAGTTTTATATCTACATCTTATCACTTTTTTCTTTTTGCTCAATCTATTTTTATTTTATACGAACGCTACCTAATTTTAGTATTGACATTGGAAAAAAATATGATAGAATGAAAATTAGTTGGTTAAAAAACCAACTAGACAAAAAACTGGAGGTTTATTATGAAAATCTTTAAAGAATTAAAGTTTTTATTTTGTTTAACTTTTGCTTTTATTTTTATGTTTGGTAATGCCTTGTTTATCAGCGCGGCCACGGAGTCTAAGGAAACGGTAAGATTAAAAGCACAATATAAGTTTGATTGTGCAGTTATTGGTTTTACTGGAGCTATAACTTATACTTGCAGCGATCCATATCAGGATAAAAAAATTACTAGCGTTGATAATATATCTTTGGGTATAGGACATTATTGGGATGAGACTTTTGATTTTGAGCAACAACATGTGGACTCTCTCAGTATATCTGAAAACGGAAAAATAGTTTATGCTTTCGTTTGCGGGAAATTGACAGAACACGATGAAAATATTGATTACGTGCATTACATTAAAATTCCCGTTGTTTATA
>CAMVHY010000025.1 GCA_947167415.1 uncultured Clostridia bacterium | reverse complement strand
CATTTTCTTCGCATTTGAATAGATAATTAAAATTTTTATCTAAAAAAAGTGATAAATAGGATATGATAAAATTGTTTTGAGTTTCAATATTCAATGGCGCATCTTCACCAACTGCTTTCGTAAACATCCAATTTCGTGATGACAACTGCTCTGGTGTGAGTTTATTTTTCAAGCTCGGATTAATACATTTTGTAAAATAATATTTAATATTATCTGCTGATATATTTTGAGTTAAAAAATCCATAAACTGATTGCTTGGTTTTGGAATATGATTCCATTTGTTTGTAAAAAACAACTTAATACTATCCATAACTGGATGCTCCAATAAAATGGAACGGAATTTCTTTGAACAAATATCTAGAAAACAAATACCTTCAAGCAATAAAACGCAATTTCTCGGTAGATTGTCTTTATCTTCATTTAATAAATCAAACATCGCATTACAGAAATTGTTGTCATCAAAAGGATTGTCTAACCAGCATTTATTTTTTTCATCATACAAATGTGTTTTTAGTATCGCAGGAAAATAAAAACAAAAACTTTTAATTTCATCATTTTTTTCTATCCATTTCAACGAACTATGATTTTTGAAATAATATGTCAACGTCGCAACACACGCCGCAGAACCAACTTTTTTGTTTTTCATTAGTTCGTTTTGGACATGTTTAAATTTTTCTTTATCAAACCAAATTCCCTTTTTGTCATTATTTTTAGTTTGCATTTTGTCCCACCTCCCAAAATTATCTTTTAAACCGAAGTTTAAGTATAATTAATTATAACACAACAATATATAGTAAATCAAATAAAATCGTAATAAGAATTTGAGATAAAAAAATAAAAATCAAATCATAATATTTAACATCATCTGTGAATATAAAATTAAAAGCAAAGAATAATTATGCAGCAGGTAATTAATTTTTAAACATAAAAAACTTTCAGACCGTTAAATCTGAAAGCTTTTTTTTTGCGATAAAAAAATTTTATCTTAAGCTATTTTATTAAATTCAAAGTTTCCCGCGCTATCATTAATTCTTCGTTCGTTGGCACAACAAAAACTTTTACTTTCGAGTTTGGATTAGAAATTTTGATTTCTTTTCCTCGCGAGTTATTTTTTTCTTTATCAACTTCCACACCCAAATAATTTAAATAATTACAAATAGCTTCCCTTGTTTCCGGACTATTTTCTCCCAAGCCTGCAGTAAATGCAATTACATCAACACCATTTAAAACAGCCGCATAAGCTCCAATATATTTCGCACATCTATAATAAAAAATTTCTAACGCCAATTTTGCTTGATAATTATTATTTTGCGCTGCTTTTTCTATATCACGAAAATCACTCGAAACCTGAGAAATTCCTAACACACCAGACTTTTTATTTAATATCTCATCTATCTCGTCTATATTAAGATTTTTCTGATGCGCCAAAAATTTTATAATCGCCGGATCAATATCTCCGCAACGTGTTCCCATCGCCAAACCTTCAAGCGGTGTTAATCCCATCGAAGTATCAATGCATTTATTATTTTTTATTGCGCATACACTTGATCCATTCCCCAAATGACACGTGATTAATTTTAAATTATTATTTTTTAAAATTTCGCTTACGCGCATCGCAACAAATTTATGACTTGTCCCGTGAAAACCATAACGCCGAATATTATTTTCTTTATAATATTCATATGGCAAAGCATAAATAAAAGCCTTTTCTGGCATTGTCTGATGAAAAGCCGTGTCAAAAACAGCAACTTGTTTTATATTCGGCATTAATTTTTCACACGTTTCAATTCCAATTAAATTACTCGGATTATGCAATGGCCCAAGAATAAAACAATCTTGAATCGCATCTTTTACTTTTTGATCTATTAAAACCGGCTCGCTAAAATATTTTCCGCCATGCAAAACTCTATGTCCGACCGCGTCGATTTCTCTTATATCTTTTATTACCCCAAAATTTTCGTCCAACAAATTATTTATAACTATTTTTACGGCGTCCTCATGATTTTTCATATCGGCTTCTTTTTTTATTTTTTGTCCATCAAAATTTTTATGCTCAAAACTCGAATTTTCAATTCCTATTCTTTCGCACAAACCTTTTGCCATAACCGTCTCGTTTTCCATATTTATCAACTGATATTTCAAAGACGAACTTCCACAATTTAAAACAAGAATTTTCATAAAAACCTCCTGATTCATATATTAATTATTTTGTGCTTGAACAGCAGTGATCGCAACAACTCCGACTATATCTTCCGCACTGCATCCGCGCGACAAATCATTAACTGGTTTTGCAAGACCTTGAGTAATTGGTCCGTAAGCTTCTGCATTTCCAAATCTTTGTGCGATTTTATAGCCAATATTTCCTGCATCTAAATCTGGGAAAATTAAAACATTTGCTTTTCCTGCGACTTGACTTTCTTTTGCTTTTATTTTCGCAACAGAATCTATAACTGCCGCATCTAATTGCAATTCGCCATCGATTAAAAAATCCGGGTTATTATTTTTAATTAAATTCGTTGCTTCAATAACTTTATCAACATCAGCATGCTTTGCACTTCCTTTTGTCGAATGCGAAAGCATTGCAACGATTGGTTCTGCACCTAATAAATTTTTAAACGATTTGGCACTGCTTTTTGCAATTTCTGCAAGTTCTTCAGGATTTGGATTTTGATTTATAGCACAATCTCCAAAAACAAATGCTCCGTTATGTCCCAAATTTTTATTTTGCGAGATAATAACAAAAATTCCCGACACAAGTTTTGCATCTTTAGCTGTTTTTAAAATTTGCAATGCCGGTCTCAAAACATTTGCAGTCGAATTAATCGCGCCTGCTACCATTCCGTCAGCCAAATTTTCTTTTATTAACATAACCGCAAAATATAAATCATTATTTAATAACAAATTATGAGCTTGCTCAAGCGTCATGCCTTTATTTTTCCGCAACTCATATAATTTATTTGCGAGATTATCCAAATTATCATAATCATTCGGATTTATAAATTTTGCTCCCGATAAATCATAACTACCGTTTTCCAAAATATTTTTTTTATCACCAATCAAAGTAACATCAGCAATATTTTCTTTTAAAATTATTTCTGCTGCCTGTAAAATTCTTGGTTCATGTGATTCTGGCAAAACAATATTTTTTTTATTTTCTCTCGCTTTATTTTTTATCAAATCCAAAAAACTCATTTTTAAATCCCCCAAATTATTTTTTTAGTTCGCGTGTATTATATATTAGGCAAGTTTAATAATCAAAAAAAATTTTTTATCGCAAGAGGAGAAAAAATTTATCGTGAGTTCAAAAATTTGTAGAATAGTTGGAGCAGGCGAATTCGAAAATTTTTCGTGTAACAAATCGGATTTGATAATTGCTGCAGATGGTGGCTATGATCATTTAAAAAAAATAAATGTAAAACCAAATATTTTGCTCGGAGATTTTGATTCAATCAAATCTATTCCCGGCAACGAACAAAAAAAAATAAAATTTGACACGCAAAAAGATTTTACTGATCTTTATGCCGCAATACAAATAGGCATAAAATCAAATTGCAAAATTTTTCATATCTATGGAGCTTTAGGAAAACGTTTTGATCATTCGCTTGCAAATATTCAATTGCTCGCTTATCTTTCACAAAATAAATTTCGAGCTTTTTTACATCATAAAAAAAAATTAATAACAGCAATTACCAACACAAAAATTTCTTTTGGCGAAAACAAAACCGGTATCATATCAATTTTTTCTTACACAAATAAATCATATGGAGTCGACATAATAAACTTAAAATATGAGTTAAAAAACGCTGTTCTGTCAAATACTTTTCCGCTTGGCATTTCAAATGAATTTATAAACAAAAAAAGTTTTGTTTCAGTAAAGAAAGGAACCTTAATCATTATTTTTTAGTGTAAAAAAAAATCCGTTTATTAAGACGGAAATTTTTAATGATATGATTCATGGTACACAAGGAATTTATCATTATCATCTCGCTCTCCTATTATTATTTGTTCTCCTACTATTTGGTTATCTGGTTTGTCGCTATAATTGGTTTCAATGGAGTCATGTAAATTGTTTAAATCACTTTCTCGCTGGCTGGCATTATCTAAAATGTTATAACGATCGTTATTTGTCCCCACGTGCGCATAAAAATCCAACATCCCTTTGCAGATTACATAAAATACCGTACATACAATTAATGAGAATATAAAAACTCCAAAGAGAATCCAAAGATTCGTAACTGCGAAACATATTATTCCAATGATACTCAAAATTGCCCACAGTAAAAACCATATTTTCCACGGCTCCATAAAAAACACCTCTCTTAAAAAATACAAGCAATAATGTTCATTATTATAAATTATTTTCTATATCAAATCAAACATATAATATTTATAAACAAAAAAAGTTTTGTTTCAGTTAATAGAGACACCTTAATTATTATTTTTTAACATGAAAAAACCCGTCTTTGCATACAGAAATCTAAATTAAAAATTAAGTAGCGATATAATTTATTTTTGTTTTGTTGCTTGCATTTCCGATTACTGTTTAATAATCATTTTTACAGCTTATTACGATTTAATTAAATTATAATCATCGATAACACATTTATTCTAAATTGGAATTTGTTATGCACTATAGACAATAAAAAAATAACAATAAAAAAAGCAGCTTATTTCAAAGCCGCTTTTATTTTAATCAAAACTCGTCACAAAAACCGATGATAATCATTAATACCAACGCTTATTCAAAATTATTTTCCCATGTTCCAACGATTTCTGCACATCAATTATCCTTTGATTTTCCGAACCTCTAAACCTCAAACTCAAATTTTTCTTTTCCAAAACAAACGGACCATCCACAAGCGTATCTACTAACTTTAACAATTTTAAATTTTTTTGTTCCCGGATCAAATCTTCGAACAAATATCCTGAGTACACAGCCAAATCATAATTTTTTTCTTTAAATAATTTCGCTAACCAACACAAATTTTCTGCTTGACAAAACGGTTCCCCGCCGCTAAAAGTTATCCCATCCAACAAAGGATTCTTTTGCGCCATATAAAAAACTTCTTCTATATAAAAATCTTTTCCGCCATCAAAATTTTGTAACCTTTTATTTTGACAGCCAATACATCTTTGTTTGCAACCCTGTAAAAATATAGTAAATCTTATTCCCGGACCATCAACGATCGAATCATTTTCAAAACCACCAATTCTTAATTTATATTTTTTTAGTATTGTGTTTAACACGTTCTTTTTCCTCTGATTTTTTTGCATCGTTAAATCTATCAAGTGTTCCTACCAAATAACCAGTGATTCGCCTGATTCTTTCAAATTTATGGTCACAAGTTTCTCTTCGTCCGCATTTTGGACATTCATTCTCAATTATTCCATTATATCCACAAACTGGATCACGATCAACCGGATGATTTATTGAGCCATAACCAATTCCGCTTTCTTTCATCGCCCTTATTATTTTTTCAAATGCCTCTAAATTATTTGAACTATCTCCATCAAGTTCAACATAAGTTATATGTCCGGCATTAGTTAACTCATGATACGGAGCTTCAACTTTAATTTTGTCATAAGCCGAGATTTTATAATAAACAGGTACATGAAAACTGTTTGTATAATAATCTCTGTCTGTCACACCTTTAATTATTCCAAACTTTTTTTTATCCAACCGGACAAATCTTCCAGATAATCCTTCAGCTGGTGTCGCCAATAGAGAATAATTTAATTTTTCTTTTTGACTTAGTTTATTTAAATACTCACGCATAAATCCAATTATTTTCAAGCCAAGTTTTTGTGATTCCAAACTTTCTCCGTGATGTTTTCCTGTCAAAGCAACCAAAGTTTCGGCTAATCCAATAAATCCAACTGAAAGCGTTCCATGTCTTAAAACATCTCTTATCTTATCATCCGGATTTAATTTCTCAGAATCCAACCAAACACCTTGACCCATCAAAAAAGGAAAATTTTTGACTCTTTTATTACCCTGAATTTCAAATCTATCTTTTAATTGCTCCGTCACGAGTTTTAATTTAGACTTTAAATCTTTAAAAAATAAATCCAGTCTTTCTTCATCGCTGATATTTTTTTTAGACATAACTTTTATAGCGATCCTTGGCAAATTAATCGATGTAAAACTTAAATTTCCGCGACCATAAACTATTTCAGATCCACATAAATTTCCAAGGACACGTGTTCTACAACCCATATAAACTATTTCTGTTTCAGGATGATTGGGTTTGTAATATTTAAGATTAAATGGAGCGTCTATAAAAGCAAAATTTGGAAATAATCTTTTTGCACTAACTCGGCAAGCTAATTTAAATAAATCATAATTTTTATCGTCTTGATTATAATTTATGCCTTCTTTTACTTTAAAAATTTGTATTGGGAAAATCGCTGTTTCATGTTTTCCAAGTCCTTTTTCTGTTGCGAGCAAAAGATTTTTTATTATCATTCGTCCTTCAAGACTTGTATCTGTTCCATAATTTATCGATGAAAAGGGAACTTGAGCACCAGCGCGTGAATGCATTGTATTTAAATTATGAATCAATGCTTCCATTGCTTGATAAACTTCGCGTTCGGTTTCTTCAAGCGTTATTTTGTGAACGAATGTTTGAATTAAATTAATTTTTTCTAGCTCAATATTCAAATCTGATAAAACTTTTTTTTCTTGTGATACATATTTGTTACTAAAACTTAAATCCAAATCGCAAGAAATCTTTTCAAATAAATCTTTTATTTGATTAATATTTAAATTAATTTTTGGGCAAACTAAATTCACGGCTTTAAACAAATTCGAAATATAAATTTGTTTAAACGTTTTTTTTAATCCCTCTGCCATCACATAATCAAAATTCGGAATACTTTGTCCGCCATGCTGATCATTTTGATTTGATTGTATCGCAATACAAGCTAATGCCGAATAACTTCTGATACTTTGCGGTTCACGCAAAAATCCATGACCGGTCGAAAAACCGTTTTTAAATAATTTTAATAAATCGATTTGACAACACGTTGTTGTAAGCGTGTAAAAATCCAAATCATGAATATGAATATCTCCATTATGATGCGCTTTGCTTTGTTTCTTTGGCAAAACACAAATTTCATAAAAATATTTCGCGCTTTCAGAACCATATTTAAGCATAGTCCCCATTGCCGTATTGCCATCTATATTTGCATTTTCACGTTTAGATTCATTTTCGCTTGAATCGACATAAGTTAAATCTCGTAGCGTTTTCATAAATTCTGTTTTTGCCTCGCGAGCTTGTGTCCGCTGAAAACGATATAAAATATAATTTTTTGCAACGACATTTAATTTATTGTCCATGAGCACATGTTCAACTATATCTTGAAGATTTTCGACTGTAGCTGTTTTATTTTTGTCAATAAATTCTTTTTTAACTCTATCTTCTGTAGCACATGTGAGACGTTCGCACAACCTGCTCATATAATCAACTGTATCCTGTGAAATATCAAAGTTTGACTCATCGTGAAAATTTGAAGTATCTGGTGTGTCTTCAAGTAAATCATCAAAATCGTTTATAGCTATTCTTTCATTGTCACAGATATCTTCTGATTCACAATCAAAATCAGATTTACTTTCACACGATGTACTATCTGAATCTTCACTATCGTTGCTATTACCCAAACTTATGTTTTTTAACTTAGAAATATATTGCCTTGAATCTTCTAATGCTTTATAGATAGCATTAAAAATTTTTTGACGATCAAAATTAACTTTACGACCGTCCCTTTTAATCACTTTTTGACCTAAAAAGGGCATAAAAAAAACACCTCTCAGTTTTTTTAGTTTTTTATATAAAACACACCTGTGAAGAAAAAATATTTATCCTCCACATATTCATGTTTCACAAACACTTTTTTTGATGCAAAAAAATTATATCACGTGAAAAAAAATTTTTCTATGGGGTGAAAATAAAAAAATTTGACAGAGTTTTTTTCGCTAAATATAATCCAATTTGTAAAGCACATTTTATGTTGCTTTAAAACAAAGGAGGTTGTTGCATTGGAATCAATAATTGATACGAGATTTGATTCTCAGGAAAATAGTTGGCTTATTGAAATAAACGGTGAGATAGACTTGTTTAATTCAAATGAAATCAAAGCCAAATTATTAGATTTATTGAAAGAACGACCGGCTAATTTAATTATCGAATGCAAAGATCTTGAATATATAGATTCAACTGCTTTAGGAGCATTCGTTGCGGTTTTAAAAAACGCAAAAAGTTGTGGATGTGAAATGGTTTTAAAAAATATAAGACCAAATATAAAAAAGCTGTTTAAGATTACAAATTTAGACAAAGCTTTTAAATTGGAGGTTGATATTAATGAGTAATGCGGAGAGCGTTGAATTAACACTTCCAATAAATGCAGCATATATTTCCGCGGCGAGACTTACAGCATCTTCAATCGCAAATAGATTAGGATTCGGAATAGAAGAAGTTGAAGATATAAAAACAGCAGTTTCAGAAGCTTGTACTTTTATTATTGAAAGGTTGTCTGGACAATCAAAGCATCCGTTTAAATTAATGTTTCGACCTCAAAAAAATTCTGTAAATATAATTTTTGATGTAAATAGTAATATCAATACGGATTTAATTGATAATGAAACGAGCATTTTAATGATTAAAGCTTTAATGGATGAAATAACTTTTGAAAACGAAAAAAATAGTTTTGTAATAAAGATAACGAAAAATCATAACGTAAATCAGTTTTGATTTTATTTTTTTATTGTGAAATGGGGTGGTGTTTTTTGAGTACAGATGAAAAACCAAAAGTTTATCAAGTTTGTATAAACAGCGATTTTCATGAAGCAAAAAACGCAGTTAATAAAGCAATTGGATTTTTGAAAGATAATAATAAAAATATTTCATCGGACGATATCTCGGATATAAAACTTTCTCTAAATGAAGCGGTAGTTAATGCAATTGATCATGGAAATCAAAAAGATGTTAATAAAAATGTTTTTTTGCAATTAAGACTAAAAGAAAATTCCGTGACTTTTAAAGTTGCTGATCAGGGAAAAGGATTTGATCATGTTAATTATATTTCGCAATATGATGAAAAACACATGAAAGAAAATGGACGTGGCGTAAAATTAATTTCTTCGTTAATGGATTCAGTTGCGTTTAATTTTTTGGGTAACGAAATAAAATGTTTAAAGAAAATAAAAAAAGATGGATAAAATTTTAATAATAGACAGCCAGAAAAATGCTGAACTAATGAGAAGAACGCTTGAAAATTATATGTATCAAATTTTTATTGCGACAGATGCTGAAGACGCTTTTACAAAACTAAAAATATTTTCGCCGGATTTAATAATTGTTGATTCGAATTTATCTGATATGAGTGGCTATGAATTTTGTAAAAAAATAAAAGAAATGGATGATGCGGAAAATATAATTATTTTGATTTTGTCGAGCTTAAATAATAAACAAGAAGAATTAAAAGCGTTTGGATCAGGCGCAGATGATTTTATGGAAAAAAATTTTGACGCGATGGTTTTGATAAAAAGAGTTAAATATTTATTGCGAATAAAATATTTAGGAACACAATTAAAAAAAAAATATGATGAGCTCGAAGAAAAAAATAATATTTTGGCACAGCAACTTGAAATGGCTCAGAAAGTTCAAAGGAGTTTTATTCCCGAGATTGATATTAGGCTTGAAAAAATAATTTCTTATGGCAGATATTTGCCTGCGATGTATATTGGTGGAGATTTTTATGATGTAATAAAATTAAGCGAAGATAATTTTTGTGTGATTTTGGGCGACGTTTCAGGACATGGAATTTCTGCGGCATTATTAACAGCGATGTTAAATATTATGATAAGAAATATGATTGAAAATTTTGATGCTGAGCTTTTAAGCCCAGATAAAATTTTAAAAGAGTTAAATAAGAAATTTATTTTAAATGTGAATACGAATGAAGTTTATGCATGTGTTTTTGTCATGTTGATTGATGTGAAAGAGAAAAAAATTTTTTATGCTAATGCAGGACAGCCAATGCCGATATTTGTTTTTAATGATGAAAAGAGAAATAAATTTGCTAGAGAAGCAAAAGAATTATTCGCGGCAGGAATTCCGATCGGATTAATGTCTGATTCTGAATATGAATTTAAAGAGATGAATTATAAAAGTGGCGATAAAATATTCTTTTATACTGATGGATTAGAAAATAATTTATATAAAGATGATAATCAGAGATTTGTTTTTGAGTTGAAAAAAATAATTTGTGATACGGTTGAAACAAGTTTTATAAACGAAGAAAAAAGTTGTGCAAATGAAATTTGTGATAACGTGATAAATAAATTTTGTAATGGAAAAAAAAATAATAATTACGATGATGATGACGTAAGTATGATTGTTTGTGAGTTGAATTAGATTTCATAAAAGGGGAGCCCGTCTGGTTTCAGATGAAGGCTGTCCAGGCTCGTTCCCAGGGGCG
>CAMVHY010000024.1 GCA_947167415.1 uncultured Clostridia bacterium | reverse complement strand
AAGTATCTTAAAAAAAATATTTAAAATCCGTTCATCTTCCATAATTTTTGAACCCATGTGATTATTTATGCCGACAGCCAATTTTATTTCGTCCAAGCTTTTTAAAACATTTTTTTTAACTTGCTCATCACCTAAATTTTTTAACAAACAATTTGGTCCGAGCCAAGATTTTCTTCCATGATGTGGTTCCATTGGCATATGCAAAATAATTTCCTTCCCAGCTTTTTTTAAATTCAGCATATCTTTTTCTGAATTTTCTAAGCCCGGCATAACCGCGCCAGTAAATTTCATTTTTAAATCCAAAAAATCTTGTGTATCGCTCGTATTATTTCCAAAATCGTCTATTATGAGCGCGATATATTTATAATTATTTTTTTCATCCGCAATTAAAATTCTGATTATAAAAGGCAAAATAAAGCTCGTTAATAAAATCAAAATATAAATTTTAAGTCTAAATTTATTTCCAAAAATTATTATCATCAAAGCACCCAAAAATATTTTTTTATAAATATTATTCAGAGTATGCTCGTCTTAATCATAAAAAAAATAATCTCCGAATAAAATTTTTTTATAAAGCACAAAAGGAGATTATTAAAATTTATGGCACGTGCCAAAAATAATTTTTTATTAATCAAAAGTACATTAATTTTAACTTTTGCCGGAGTAATCACAAGAATACTCGGCTTTTTTTTTAGAATTTACATGACAAAAAAAATGGGAGCCGAATGTATTGGCTTATATCAATTAATTTTACCAATTTATAATTTAGCTTGGAGTATTTCTTGTGCTGGATTTGCAACTGCAATTTCAAAAATAACTGCTCAAGAATCAGAAAAAAAAAATCTCCCCACAGCAAATTTAATTCTTAAACAAAGTTTATTTGTTTCGTTCATAATCAGCGCCATTTTAAATTTATTTTTATATTTTAATTCCGGTTTTTTCTGTAAATATATTTTTAGCGATAATCGGCTTGATCTCGCAATAAAAATTTTATCGTTTGCATTTATTTTTATGGCATTAGGATCATGTTTGCGTGGATTTTTTATTGGTTTACAAAAATCTTTTGTTCCGGCAACAAGTCAAATTCTTGAACAAATAATTCATATGCTCACGATTTATTTTTTAATAAATAAAATTCCAGGCGATATAAAATACATGTGTGCTCTAACAGTTTTTGGAATGACGTTGGGAGAATTTTTTTCTTTTATCTATACTTATTTCGCATACAAAAAATTTATTTTTAAACATAAAAAAAATGACCGAGCAAATATTAATTTTTACTCGGCATTTTATTTAATTTTGGCAACAGCTTTTCCTTTGTCAGCAAATAAAATTATAAATTCAGGTTTGTATGCGCTAGAAAATATTTTGATTCCAAAACGATTAATTTTAAACGGTTTTGATTTCAAAAACGCAATAAGTTTATATGGGAAAATTACAGGCATGGCGATGCCATTAATTTATTTCCCATCAGTTTTTTTAATTTCTCTTTCAGTTTCAATTGTTCCAGAAGTTTCTCGTGTGTACGCAAAAAAAAATCGCGAGAAAATAAATAATACTATCTCGAAAACAATTTTATTTACGATAATAATTGGTTTAGGTGCAACGGTTTTTTTTACAATTTTTTCGCGCGAGCTAGGATTATTTATTTACAACCAAAATATTTCGTGTGTATTAAAATTTTTAGGTTTGTTGTGTCCATTTATTTATTTGCAAATGGTTTTATCAGGGATTTTAAATGGTCTCGGCAAACAAATATTTGTTTTTAGAAATAATTTAATTGCGTCAGGGATAAATCTTTTTTTTATATATTTTTTGATTCCGTGTAAAGGGATCGTTGCTTTTATTTTTGGTTGGTTAGTCAGTTTAATCGTTGCGTGTTTATTAGATTTAAACGTAATCACAAAAACAATCGATATAAAATTAAAATTTGATGAGCTGATTTTAAAACCTTTTTTTGCGACAGTTTTATCCGGACTAATAGCAAATTTTTTGGCCAAAGATTTTATTCTCGCCCACAAATTTTTAAATAATATTTATGGATTTGTCATATGTACAATTTTTTTTGTGCTGACATATATTTTTTTTGTATTAATGACTGGCAGTGTAAAAATAAATGAGTTAAAAAAATTAATCTGGAGATAGTTAAAATTTATTTTTTATCATTGATTGTCTCCTCAGTCTTATTTGACATTTTTAAATCGTTTTTGTCCTTGTTTTGATTTGTTTGTTTAAGTTTATTAGCAAATTCATCATTATTCATCGGCCCAGCTTTTAAATCTATATTATTCCCATTTTTTTCTGTGTTAGCATTTACATCATCTTGATCTTGATTATTTTCCGTTCCAATCGTGCCAATTTTTTGGTTGACATATTCCCAAGGGCGCATAATATATTCGCCGACTGGTTTTATACTGTTTTCTACACAAGAGTCAATTCCAAAAGGATCACGCTGGCCCCTATTAGCAGAAGCAGCACACGCTAACATCGAACCCCAAACAACTAATGCCACAATTATTCCAATAAGAGCAAGTTCTGCACATTCTATCAAAAAACCTATTATGACTAACGCCGCTGGCAAAACAATAGCCGCCAATATAAACAAAGCTATCGCTGCCAACAAACACAGCATATAAAACAGTATTTGTGCTACAAAACACAAAAGTCCTACAGTTAAAGCATTTCCTACATACAATGCTCCTCGAAGCATAAAAAAACAAAATTTTGCAGATTGACTCCTTTCCGCCGGGTTCTTACTTTCTTGTGACATCAAATATCCCCTCCATTAAAATAAGTTATTTTTATTTATAAAGCTATTTTATCATTTATCTTTATATCTGTCAAGCTTTTCGTATAAAAATAAAATACATAAACTTAATTTACAAATAAACAATTTATTTTTTGCTAATGATTAAATATTAATCAGATAAATATGCTTTTTTATATATTCATAAATGATGCGTACTTTTTGTTTTATGAATCAGACTTTTTTTATAGATTTGCTTGCTAATTTTTATTATAAACAAATGTTACGGACTGGCACGTGATTCCCTTCAAAAACATATATTGTAAATATATTTTTTTGGGAGGTATTTTTTGTGTTCGGTATCGTAAATTTTATTTTTGTTCTGGGTTTTGTAATGAGCAATTCTTTCCCAAAAACTTTAACTTCCGAAGAAGAAGAAAAATATTTTGAGAAATATAAAGCTGGCGATATAAACGCAAAAAATATTTTGATCGAAAGAAATTTAAGACTTGTTGCACATATCGTTAAAAAATATTCGCTTAAAGATAAAGAAACAGAAGATTTAATTTCGATAGGAATTATTGGTTTAATAAAAGCAATAAATAGTTATAAAGCTAATAAAGGAGTTAAATTAGCAACATATGCTGCGCGTTGTATAGAAAATGAAATTTTAATGCACATGCGTTCGTCAAAAAAATATTTTGGGGATATATCTTTACAAAGTCCAATCGGAATTGATCTTGAAGGAAATGAAATAAATTTTGAAGATAAATTGTGTGACGAAAAATATAATAATATCGACGAGAAAATAAATTTAAAGTTTGAGATTAAGAAAATTTATGAGGCTATGAAAACTTTTTTAAAGGAACGTGAAAAATTAATTATTGCGTTGAGATATGGATTATTTAATGGGTGCGAAAAAACACAAAAGGAAATCGCTGAACTTTTAGGAATTTCAAGAAGTTATGTTTCTAGAATTGAAAAAAAAGCTTTAAAGAGATTAAACAAAAAATTTAACGCCTCTTAATTTAAATTTAAATTTTATTTTTATATAATTACACGTGTGGTTATATAAAAATTTTTTTTTACGGAGGAAATAAATCTATGAAAGCAATAATTTTGGCAGCAGGTTATGCAACTCGTTTGTATCCTTTGACTCTTAATCAACCAAAAGCTTTGTTGCCAATAAATAATATTCCAATTGCAAGTTATATTGTAAAACAGATAAATAATTTGCCGGATATAGATAATATTTATGTTGTAAGTAATAATAAATTCGCAAAACATTTTTTTGATTGGCATGAAAAAATAAAATATGAATCCAAGATTCCGATTAAAATAATTAATGATGGCTCAGAAGAAAATCAAAATAAAAAAGGAGCTATCGGCGATATAAATTTTGTAATCGAGGAAGAAAATATAAACGATAACATAATAGTTATTGCGGGCGATAATTTTTTTACGTTTGATTTAAGAGAATTTTATAATTTTGCACGTGAAATAAAAAAAGATTGTGCTTGTGCGAAAGAATTTGAAAGTCAGCCCAAAGAATTTTTAAAACGTTTTGCAATTGCTTTGACAGATAAAAATAATAAATTAATTGATTTGTGTGAAAAACCTGAAGAACCAAAATCAAATTTGGTTGTCTATGCAAATTATATTTATAAGAAGCAGACGTTAAAATTAATAAAAAAATATTTGGACGATGGAAATATTCCTGATGCACCAGGATTTTTTTTGCAGTGGCTTTATAAAAAACAAGATGTTTATATTTATAAAATGAATGGAGAATGTTATGACATAGGAACTCCGGAAGCTTATATGGAAGTACAAAAAAAATTTACGGCTAATGTTTTGTCATAATAGGAATTAAATGTAATTTAAAATGGTTTGGAAATAATCGATTACGTTGCTAAAATGTGATTGGTTATTTTTTTTTGAGTGTAAAAATTAAAAATATCGGAGTAAAAAATTTATGGGTGAAAATAAAAAAAGACCAACGGTTGCAATAATTGGTCGTCCTAATGTTGGAAAATCAAGTTTGTTTAATAAAATTGCTGGCAGAAAAATTTCGATTGTAAAAGATACGCCAGGAGTTACTCGCGACAGAATTTATTCTGAAATTGAATGGACGGGGAAAAAATTTATTTTGATTGATACAGGTGGACTTGAATTAAACTCGCAGGAATTTATTATTAAATCGGTTTTTGAGCAAGCAAAAATTGCTGTTGAATCGTGTGATTTAGTTTTATTTGTTGTTGACGGACGAGAAGGATTAATAAATTTAGATTTGGAAATTGCGAATTATTTAAGATTAAATTTTAAGACAAAAAAAATTTTGTTGGTGGTAAATAAAATTGATAATTTTTCGCGCGATAAAAATTTAATATATGAATTTTATAAATTAGGTTTTGGAGAGCCAATTGCAATTTCGGCAGAAAATAATTCTGGTTTGGGAGATTTACTGGAAGAAATAATAAATAATCTTGATTTTGTAAATGATTTTGATGATGAAAAAGAAAATATAATAAAAGTTGCGATCGTTGGAAAACCAAACGTTGGAAAGTCATCGATTGTGAATAAAATTTTGGGCGAAAATCGTTCGATAGTAAATAATATTTCCGGAACAACGCGTGATGCAATTGATAGTTTTTTTAAATATGATGGACAAGAATATATCTTTATAGATACGGCAGGGATTAGAAAAAAAAGCAAAGTAAAACAAGATTTGGAATATTATAGTGTTGTCAGAGCGATTGATTCGATTGAGCGAGCAGATATTTGTTTATTAGTAATTGATGCAGAAGAAAATATTTGTGAACAGGATACAAAAATCGCTGGGATTGCACACGATAATTTTAAGCCTGTAATAGTTGTTGTAAATAAATGGGATAAGATAGAAAAAAATGATAAGACCGTAAATATTTTTTTGGATAAAATAAATAATAAATTGAGTTACATGTCGTATGCGCAAAAAATTTTTGTTTCGGCATTGACAGGGCAAAGGTTAAATAAAATTTTTGATTTGATAAAAATGGTTTGGGAAAATAATAATTTGAGAATTAAAACAGGAATTTTAAATGAAGTATTGATTGAATCTGTAGCAATGAATCCGCCAAAACTTGGAAAAGGAAAGCAATTAAAAATTTATTATGCGACACAAACAAATATTTGTCCGCCAACTTTTAAATTATTTGTAAATGATGTTGAGCTGATGCATTTTTCTTATAAAAGATATTTAGAGAATCAGATTAGAAAAGCATTTGGTTTTGTTGGAGTGCCGATAAAGTTTGTAATAAAAAGCAAAACTGATTAAGTATTTTTTGGGGCGTGAGTCGTATGTTTAGATTATATTGTTTTTTAATCGGATATATTTTTGGTTGTTTCCAAACGGCTTATGTTTTAGGCAAAATTTTTAAAAAACCTGATATCAGAAAATATGGCAGCGGAAATTTAGGAGCGACAAATGCAAATCGCGTTTTAGGATTTAAATTTGGATTCGCAGTGTTTATTTTAGATATTTTAAAAACTGTGCTGGGATATTTATTGGCAAGATATTTTTTTAAAAGTGATTTAGCAGGAATTTGGAGCGGATTAGGAGTAATTCTTGGACATGATTTTCCTGTTTTTTTAAATTTTAAAGGTGGTAAAGGAATTGCATGTTTGATTGGATTAATTTTAATTTTTGATTGGAGATTGGCATTTGTTTGTTATTTTTTTGGTCTAGTCGCAATTTTAATCTCGCATAAAATTTCTGTCGGGTCATTATTATTAGCACTGAGTATGCCGATTGTTTTTTTTAAAAAAAGTAATTTTGAGATATTAATTTTATTTATTGGAATTGTGATTTTATCTTTTTGGCAACACAGAAAAAATATTTTGAGAATTATAAAAAAAGAAGAGCCTAATTTTTTTTAGGCTCTTTTGGTTGTAATTGTTTCTATCTACACAAAAGGAAATTTGTCGTCGGCATCATTGTTCATATCTGGAATATTACTATTGCTTTGTGCACTATTAACTTTATCAAGCAAACTTTGCTTTGTATCGACATTATTTTGTTTTAAATTCATAACTTGACTAAATTCTACTTTAAAGCTATTGTCATTATTTATATCTTGAAAAGGATTTTCAACGAGTTCTTGTGACATTTCGTCAACTTTATTGTTATTATTCCCATCTTCAAAAGGGAATGGTTCATCATTTGATATTTTATTTTGATTGTACATCCCATTACTATTGTCATTATTTATTTGTAGATTATTATCTTCACTATCTGAAATTTGATCGCCAAGCTTATCAATGTTAAAACAATCCGGCTCACAATTTTTATTTTTTATTATTTTGTCAAACAAATTACGTTTTTTTATATCTCCTAATCCCAATTCTTTTTTTAATATATTGATTAACATTTTGTTCCCTTCGATATTATTTATCGTATCTTGATCACTATATCTTGTCATTAAATTTTGATTCTTGGAAATAAGATTTTGATACAATTTATCTTCTGTTTTTAAATTATTAAATTCTTCACTATTAATGAAATTATTTTTGGCGATGTTGGCACATTGTTTCATGTTCGCTTCGTTGATCTTATTATTCATTGCATATTTAAATTTGTTTAATTCATCATCGAGCATATTTAATAAATTTCTATCTGATTTTTTAAGTTGATAGACTGCCGCAGAATTATATGAAATACCATTTATTAATTCATCAAGTGTTATTGACTTCTCTGTATCTTTATATTTCAGTTTTATGATGTTATTTAGCAGTTTAGCTTTTCGTATTTCATTTTCTTTTTCTTCTAGCTCTGATATTTCATTATCTATATTTTTTGCACTTTTTATATCATTTTTGTACTCATCTAGCCTACATTTATCTTGCATGGATTCAATGTTAGAAGATATATTGTTGAAATATTGGGCGGTTATGAATTGAGCTCTTTTACATAACAATGAAAAATCTATCAACTTCTGATCAGCACAACCAATTTCATTCAACATTGTTCGATCCTTGGTAAGATCCGGATCAGCAATAATAATAATTGACTGTAATGCGTTAAAAATCTTTTCTAAATCTTTGTTATTTGCCACCATTCTATTTATAATTTCACTATACTCTTGATAATTATCTGACATACTTATTAAATACGCAAAAAGAAACAGAGGATACTCAGATATATCAAAAATATCTGTATCATAATCACTATTTTTGTATATTTTTTGTAATATATCGTACGTTTCCATCCCATTTTTATTATCAATTAAATCAATTAAATCACTCCACAAGAAGTTTTTATTATAAAACCAATCATCATATCTGGCATTATCCGACTCAATTTTTGTTTTAAAAAATTTTTTTCTATCAGTATTAAACTGATTGATTACAGATGAAATTTTCTCGTCATTTAAAATATCTTTTGCCATATTTTCAAGTTTTATAACATCCGAAGGATTTAATTTATAATTATCAATTAATTGTTGTGTTAAATATTTTTCATTTTCTGCATTTACTGTTAGGTTTTGCAAATTCATTTTCTCTCTTACCTCATTAATACTTAAAGCTCGAAAACTTATTGTATCATATTCGTATAAATTCCCAATTGTTTGGCTTGTTATATCTTTGAGTTTATGAATTTGGTCATTTTGTTTTTTTATAACATCTATATAACTAGAATGTCTTTGTAATATATCACTATAAAATTTTACGACATCTTGTTCTTTTTCATCAAATTCTAATTTAAAATCCTCAATTTTGCTAGTTGCAACTAAATCTTTTGGCAGTTCCAGATATTTATTTCCTTTAAATAAATTAGCAAACAAATCAATCTTTCTGTTATTTTTTTCAACAATTTGATTTAAAGAAGTTAATTGACTATATTTTTTCTCTGTCGCCTCCATTAATTTTTCAGATAATTGTGTTATTTGATCATCTTGTTTTTTTATTATTTTTTTCAAATCGTTTATTTGCTCTGATCTCAGCTTTAAAATATTATTAAGACAAGAATAGTCACCAAGTTGTGCCCCCGGAATTTTGCTCATGTTTGTCAAATCGTCTGACAATTTTACGTTTAGTTCTTTTAATTTAGAAGCCAAATTTTCAATTTTTTTATTATTGTCTTTTACAGTTTTATTCAAATTTTCAATCTCTATATTTTTTTGCTTTAGTTCTGCCGGTAACTTTTTATCAATTAGCCGTTTTATTTGATTATCCTGTTTTTTTATTATTTCTTGTAAATTATTTATTTGATCTAATTTTTGTTTTATAATATTGTC
Source organism: uncultured Clostridia bacterium (assembly GCA_947167415.1). Lineage (GTDB taxonomy): Bacteria > Bacillota > Clostridia > Lachnospirales > CAMVHY01 > CAMVHY01. The sequence continues at coordinate 1,665 of CAMVHY010000024.1, read as the reverse complement.
AAGTTCCTCGGTTTCAAGTTTGCCGATCGACAAATCATTAATTTTTAAAACTGGGATTTCGCTCTTTTTTGTCAAATCGTCTGATAACTGTACGTTTAGCTTTTTTAATTGAGAATTCAATATTTCAATTCTTTCATTATTTTGTTCTATTTTATCTATTTTGTTTGATAAATTTTGATCCAAGATATCTTGAAGTTGTTTCATTTTATCTTTTTGTATTTTAATAATATCTTTTAAACTATTTAACTCAAATGTAGCATTTTTCGCAATTTGTTCTAAATCTTCAATACGGTTATCTGTACTAACGAAATTAGTTTCTACAAATGCATCGATAACTGATTCCGATATTACATCTAAAGCTCTCGGTACTTTTATTCCAAATTGTTTCAATCTAGCTCGCAAAAATTCAATCGTCAAATTTGAGTTTATAATGTCTTCTCTTAATCCGATAATTTGCTTATAAGTCTCACTTATAAATGCTTCTTTCTTGCGAAGCATATTGTCATCCACATTTGTTGACGTTATTTTTTTCTCTTGCATTTTAATCTCCTTTAAATAAAAAAAAATAAAAAATAAAATTAACAACAAATATGTATTTGCAAGTACTTTTTTAGTATAATAAAAAAAATATATTTGTCAAGTCTTGATTTTTATTAAAATTTATGATTTTATTTTTTATGACAATTAAATTTAACATTTGAAAATAAAATAAAATAAAGAAGAGCCCAATTTTTTTAGGCTCTTTTTATTTTATTGTGATGATTTTTACTTATTAAGGAATTATTGATTATCATTGCTATCTCGAGACGAAGAATTATCGTTGCCTATAAACATATCTTTAGTTTGATTTGTTTTGTCACATAAACTTGATTCTTCAGGAATATACAAATCTATATCTTTACATGAATTTAAAATTTTAATTTATGATTTGTCCTCATTATAATGGGATAATTTGTTAACTAGGGGTAGCGTTCACATAAAATAAAAATATATTGAGCAAAGAGAAAAAGTGATAAGACAGAAGTATGAAACTGACAAAAACACAATATAAAAAGCTAGAGGGATTAATGCCGATAGCGAGGAAACCGGCGAAGATATCAAACTACAAATTCATGTGTGCAATGCTTTACATAATAGAGAATGGTTGCAAATGGAGGGCATTACCAAAAAAATATGGAAACTGGCACACAATTTATATGAGATTTAGTAGATGGTCGAAGAACGGTACGATGGCCAAAGCTATTGCTTTTTTTCTTTAAAAACTTAATTTTAGAAGCTATGAAAAAGCAAAAACTGCTCAATATACTTTTTATCGATAGTACGAGCATAAAGGTGAGTCAAGATGCAAACAAGAATAAAAACAATCAGGAACAAAGCGTCGGATGTTCAAAAGGTGGGATGATTACGAATTTACACCTATGTCGTACATCTTCATGTCCGGTTGCTTTTCATTTGTCTCCTGGCAGTTTTTATGGTGCTAATGAAAAAGAAAGTTGATTGAATCAATATATTCCAAAAATAATAATTATCTCTTGATAAACAGAGCTTATGAAAGTAATAAAACTTTAGCTTTAGCCAAGAATCACGGATTTAACACGGTTGTTCCACCTAAAAAAAATCGTAAGTCACCTTGGAGTTATGATCGACAACTTTATAAACATCGCA